>JAITBS010000512.1 GCA_031283515.1 Planctomycetaceae bacterium | reverse complement strand
TCTAAACTCTTTTCTACAAACCTCTTACGACTCCTTCGTTCTTCACCGTTCGGCTTTACATTGGTCGAACTTCTTGTGGTGATTGCGATTATCGGCGTGTTAATCGCTCTTCTGTTGCCGGCAGTTCAGGCGGCGAGAGAAGCGGCAAGGCGAATGCAATGCGCAAACCACTTGAAACAATTAGGGCTTGGTGTTCATAACTTCCATGACACCAACAACGGATTACCACCTGCTGGTATCGGAACTGCAAACCATATCAACCTGTTCGTGTTGATCTACCCTTACATCGAACAGCAAAATCTGTACGATTTTGTTTCCACTTGGACAAACAAATTCGCCAATCCTATTAACAATGCGGCATTCTGGAAAAATTCCTCAATGACAAATGATAACCGTGCGGCTTTGGCGTCTGTCCCCGTTTACTATTGCCCTTCGCGACGTTCCAGAGTTCAGCCTCTGGGTACAACACCGCACGCCAGTGCTGATGCTGCTTTTACTAATTATGCTAATGGAGTTGATGGCGGTCAGTTTGGTCCTCAGGGAGATTATGCAATGGTTACAGGGGCTTATTCTTCCACAGGAATTACCGGTTCAAGTGGATTACGAAACGTTTTAGGTAATAGCCTTACTTATTACTATGATATACCCTCTTATTACATAAGTCCAAGTTGCAACATAGGGGCATTTCGTACCGCAGTTCTTGGTTCACCAGGTACCTATACCAGTAATGGCTCAACGATAGGTGCCGATTTTTCCAATTGGCAACCGCGTGATGCAATGGCTTATTGGTCAGATGGAACCAGTAACCAGATTATCATCGGTGAAAAATTTATTCATAGTGAACATGTTGGTTTGTGTGAGTATCAAAATCATACACTTGGTGATTGTTCACTATTAGTAACGCCAGGTAGTTGGCAATATTACAATGCAGCGCGATCAGTGTTTGGGGGCATTGCCAGAGGTCCTAATGATTCTAATGGACTCCCAACAGCAACGATTCCAACACCAATTATGAACTCCCAACATCAACATCTTGTTAGTTGGGGTAGTAACCATCCAGGAATTTGCCATTTTTTATTGGGAGACGGTTCTGTTCGGGCGATTTCCAATGTAACACCAGCAGGTCATAGTGTTGCTGTTGCTCTGGCAATGGGAAATTTTTCCACCCTTGCAAAATTGGGACATACCAGCGATGGTCAATTTGTCAGTGTACCGTAAAACAAAATTGGTAACTTCTAAAAACCTTCAATAAAATCGACTTGACGGTTTAATGGAACGATTGACGAATTGTAAAGTAAGAAAAGTATATTTAATACAAAAAACAACATTTAAAGTATAAAGACCATAATACTTAACAGTTGTCTATTTTCGATACTCTGTACGAGGAAGTATCATTTCAATTTTGTTACCGTTCACGCAAAATGCGTAGTTATAATTCATGCAGTCATTTAATTGATGTTTTTAGTTGTCAAAACGTTACGTTATAACAATTCCGTCCTGAAAGGACATTGCATAACAACCCGCCGCAACACGGCGGGTAACGCTCACCCAAACAACCGCTCTGTAAGGGCAATGGAAAAACTCGTTCCCTATCGCGTTGCGGTAGGTTGTTACGCGTTGCTCCTTGCGGGGCGTGATAAAGTTTCAATAATTATTCCTTAAAGGGAACTAAAAATTGGTTAATTAAATAAACTTCACTGGAATGACTGCATGAAATAGAGCAAACGCCGATACAATTTTCGGCACAAACTGTACCTATATTTATTGCCGTGAACGATTACTCCGTTTATTTTTTTTGTGTTACTTAATTTTATTTTAAAGGAAAAACCATGTCCATTATGAAAAATCAATTTATTTTATTGTTTTTTGTGTATTTTTGTGTTTCCATGACGATTAGTGCGGAATTGTCAGAACGGACGAAAATCAAAAATGTTTCATATTACGCCGAAACAACCAACGAATACCAGAAAACACAATGTGTTCTCGATATTTCCGTACCGAAAAATGGTAAAAATCTTCAGGTACTTGTTTGGTTTCACGGCGGAGGTTTGACTGAAGGAAGTAAGGAAATTCCAGAACATCTGCAAAATACGAATACCGTTTTAGTTGGTGTTGGTTACCGGCTTGCTCCTAAAGCGAAATTTCCCGAATTTTTGGAAGATGCTGCCGCAGCACTTGCATGGACATTCGCAAACATTGAACATTACGGTGGAAATCCGAAACAAATTTACGTCGGTGGTCGCAGTGCCGGAGCCTATCTTGCTGCAATGATTGGTCTTGATTCCCGCTGGCTCAAACCGTATCATATCGAAACTTCACGGATTACTGGTTTGGTTTTGCTATCCGGTCAAATGACAACACATTTTCATGTACGGAAAATGTTGAATTATCCGCAACCGGAATATTTTCCGATTATCGACGAAAATGCACCGTTACATTATATTTCAAAAGATTCGCCGCCAATGTTGTTTATTCTTGGTGATCGCGAACGGGACTTACCGGTTCGGGTTCAGGAAAATGAATTTATGGCGGCGTCGCTTCGGGCAATGAAACATCCACACGTTGAATTTTACGAAATTAAAGGTTATGATCATAATGGTATTTGTTTTAATGTACCTGAAGCATTCCAACGTATCGCAAAATTTATCAGCGAAGTGAAACCCTAGAAATATACTTAACCATCAAAAATTTAACTTTAACCCATTGCAATTTATTATGAAAAACTCTAACGTTTATTTTCATTTTGTTTTCCTGATTCTTTTTCTTGGAATGAATTTTGGAAATGTTTTTGCTCATGTTATTCGTTGCGCGGATCCCAAATGTCCATTGTGTCTTTCGGGACAAGGAGCA
>JAITBS010000500.1 GCA_031283515.1 Planctomycetaceae bacterium | reverse complement strand
CTAACAATTAAATGTGTCGTCGATGAAAAAAAATACGATAAAGGAATAATTGTCTCAAAAAAAGAATTAGATTCCTACAATATAAAACAACACGAATTCCACAAAGAATGGAACTACACAATAAAAAAACAAAAAAATTAAAAAACAAAATATGGATACTTTATTTGAGCACAATAACTAACTTGATAATTTTATTGTAAACAAATATAATCAATGAATTCATAGGCTAAATATAGAACAAGGCTTGTGATTTAATTATGTGTCAACAATAACAATATTTTACCGTTCTTAAAAATCATTATGAAAACATTAGTTATTTTCGAATTTGTGTTTTTTCTATTTTCATTCAGTTTCCTTTCTGCTGCAGAATTACAGGTCGAAATTCATAAAATTCCTGCCAATGGACTTGTTGTGCAAAAAGTTGATCTTGATCCGGCAATTCGTTGGTTTAATTTGAAATCAGTAGGCGGTATTGAATTACGTTGCGGAGATGTTGTCATACCAAGCCAATACATCGTCGCCAACACCAATCACACTACCATTCAACTTATTACGCAGTTTCCCGATGAATTTATTCGGCGCAGTCAATCGGAAACACTTATTTGTACGTTAAATATTTTATCCGGCGATGATTCTGTTGCAAAACCCAAATTGATTGATGAAATTATTACAGAAACATCGGAGTATCGGATTCGGCAATCGGTAAAATTACAAGGCGGAATGCCCTCACGGATTGAATTTCTTAAAACAGGTCGCGTTCTTGAAACTCATCAATGGTTTGACCGGTTGTATCATCCGAATCATAACGGTTTTAATGTTACAGGATCAACCGATGTCCGTCTGACACTTCTTGCTGAAGGTTCACTCTGTCGTGTTATTCGTAACGATGTTTTACTTCAAGGAAATGATTTACCGCCGGAAAAAGCACCGCGAATTTCTTATACGTGGTATTATTTCAAACAACATCCGGGTCTTGTTTTCGTAACAGCAGATTATTCACAACCGGAACCGACAGAATGGAAGGAACTGCATTTTCTGGAATTGCATATTCGTGACGGTTCCTTTGCAGAATATTGTGATTTGAAAAAACCGACGGAGAAAACAAAATTTAATGGTTCCAAAAAAACACTTACCGCCGACGGTGCCGCAATTCTTGACGGTGAAAATCGAATCGCAATCTTCGGAAGTGGAACGGTAATGGTTTATGATGGTCTGCATGAATTTGGTCCCTACATTCTGGGTAATGCTCATCAAGCATGGATACCTTGGACAGAAACAAACGGGTTTCAGTCCCGTTGGATTCAATTTGATACAGGAAAAGCATCTATTCATGATGTCAGTTATCATGCCAATGTACGAATTTCGATACCGGAACTCGATCAAACAGCGAAAACATGGCTTGATGTTGCACGAAACGCTTTGTTTTATGCCGGAATTATTAAAACAAAAGAAGAACTCAATATTTTTCGTGCAGATAATAACAGGTTCATTACTATTCAATCACATCATCTCGGAATGTTACTCGAAAAAACGGTTACGGAAAAAGATCAAGGTGTTCGGCTTGTTGCGTTGGTTGACATTCCCTCGTTGACATTGCTCACTCCGCCGGAACCGCAATCGTTGTTCACTGTGAAACTACGTGAAAAACAAAACGGCAAAACAGATTTTGTGTTGCGAAATTTAACATCAGACTGCGGTTGGCAATCGGTTGATATTGTTTCGGTATCACAATATGATGAGCAATATTTGACATTTGCAGGTGTTCCGAATATTTCCGGCGGTGAAACAGTTCGTCTAACACTTACCGTCAAACCTCAGTACAATACCGAAACAAAAATATGGTACGATAGATCGTCTATTTCTATAACATGGAAGGATAATATCGTATTACCGCCGAATCTGACATTGCAAAGTGCAGTGTTGCCGCAACTTCGTCTTGCTTCATTTGGTACGAAAATGAAAGGATTTTATCCGCAGTCATCGGGTATTGTTGTAAATAATCCTTTCAATGAAAATGATATTCATTGGAACGGGCGTTATCCCGGCGGCTGGTCGTCAATGCCTTGGTTCACTGTTTGGAACGATGCCGATGAGAAATCAAAACAAGTCGGACTTTATGTTGCAGCCCATGATGTTAATGGAACAACAAAGGAATTATCGTTTCATTCCGATTTTCAAACAGAAACTGTACAGATTTCAGAGGAATATCCGGCAGAAAATCTCGGTCAACCCAATTCGTGCTTTGCGCCGTGTCGAATTGTTTTGGAATCATATCAAGGTGATTGGTTTGATGCGGCATTGATGTATCGTGATTGGGTACGGCGTGAATCCGCATGGTATCCGCGTACAAAAATCACCGCAGAAGGTCGAACCGATACACCGCTTTGGATGCGGGAACTTGCAATCTGGTCACAACATTGGCAGTCGGAACCTTCTAAAATGCCCGATGAGTTACGAAAATTTCAAATACCGTTTGGTGTTCCGGTTGCAGTACATTGGTACGGTTGGCATAAAAATCCGTTCGATAATGACTATCCTCATTATTTTCCGACGCAAAACGGTTTCAAAGCTGCTGTTGCGGAAATTCAAAAAGGCAATGATCTTTTCGTAATGCCGTACATTAATGGTCGTTTGTGGGATCGCCGTGATCGGGGGCTTGAAGATTATCTTTTCACTAAAGAAGCGTTGACGGGTGTTACAAAAAAAGAAGACGGTTCTTTTGAGTTCGAAACTTACGGGAGTCAGGAATCAGACGGCAGCAAAGTGGAACTTGGTGTGATGTGTCCGTCAAGTGATGTTTGGAAAAATAAGTTACGAGAATTGATTGTTCGTCTGACCGGTGCTGACAAGAGTAAACCTGGTGATGACGGTAATATGGGTGTCAAAGCGGTCTATGTTGATCAGGTTGCTGCGGCAACTCCGGTGCTCTGTTTTGATGTTTCACATGGACATCCGCTTGGCGGCGGTGATTGGTGGGTCAAATCGTACAGAAATATTTTTGAGAAAATTCGTGCGGAATTGCCGAAGGACACCATGTTGACAA
The DNA here is from genome assembly GCA_031283515.1 of Planctomycetaceae bacterium. GTDB lineage: Bacteria > Planctomycetota > Planctomycetia > Pirellulales > Thermoguttaceae > WRKP01. The sequence continues at coordinate 1,051 of JAITBS010000500.1, read as the reverse complement.
CAGAATGTAATGCTGAACCGTATATTGATCTCTTCGACGGTTATCTAACATGGCATTTTCAACACAATAACGAAGTTCCAGCTTTTGCGGCAGTGTACGGTGGAGCGATACAGATGTTCGGGCGGCATTATGGAGATGGTCCGGATCATGTTATTGCAACAAAAATAAAGATAGCGGAATCATTTGTTTTCGGTGAACAGATTGGTTGGATTTCACCGCATGTTGTCAATGAACCACAAAAATATGAATTTTTGAAAAAAATCGTTGCGCTGCGGTATCAATTCCGTGAATTTTTCTATAAAGGTGAAATGGCAAGACCACCGAAACTTCACGGAAACATGCCGCGAATCACTGCTGATTGGCGTTTCGGCGGCTATCCGACAATTGTTACAACCGACATTGTTCGAACCGGAGCATGGCGGATTCCGTCACAAAAAAAAGCGATTTTACTTTTTGCCAATTTTTCCGATCAATCACTTGAGAACCGCTTGGAGTTTGACGTAACGGAACTTAATTTTAATCCGGCGAAAATCAAAGTAACCCGATATAATACCGATGGAACCATGATTGATTTATCAGGATTTCCAGATTCACTGAAATTCGCTGCCGAAGAAGTTTTCGTACTGAAAATCGAAGGCATTGATGAATAATTAGTAACTGTCCATTTTATTTTTATCACAAAAAAACATTGAGTGTGACAGAGAGAATATTTTTTGAGAATACGAAACTTACGAAAAGACAAAACATACAAAAAGGGTCGAAACGAAAATCTTTGGTCTATTTTGTTATTTTGTCTGTTTCGTTTTTGGAAAAAGATTTTTTTGTACATCGACATTGGATCAATCGACTGACACGTGCGGAGGTCGATTTGACAAAAGGCGTCATTCGATTTTACACATTGAGACGTTCTGATTGGAAGAAAGATCGACTCATAAAAAAAACAAAATTTAACCTTCTAAAAATATTAAAAAATAAAAAAAGAAATAAAAAATAATTATCGTGCAAAAAATAAAAGTGCAAGCGTTCGTGGGACACACAATGACAAAACTCG
>JAITBS010000487.1 GCA_031283515.1 Planctomycetaceae bacterium | reverse complement strand
TTGCCAATATTCACCGAGAAAAACACTTGTCTCTTGGAAACGTTTTTATTTTCCGCTATACTCATTACGCATCAAAATTTGATTTTAAACACAATATACCCCAAAGAACGAAATCAACTTTTGGCGTTTTGAAATTCTAAAATCCAACAGGAAATAAAACCATTTTTCAAAATAAATAAATGTCCGATATTATTATCAAAGGTGCGCGGGAACATAATTTGTGCAACGTCGATCTTATACTTCCGCGTAACAAATTAATTTGTTTTACAGGAGTTAGCGGTTCCGGTAAGAGTTCGCTCGCTTTTGACACGCTTTATGCCGAAGGACAACGCCGATATGTCGAAAGTTTGTCAAGTTATGCACGGCAATTTTTGGGACAATTACCGAAACCGGATGTTGATCAGATTCTCGGTTTAAGTCCGTCCATTTCCATCTCACAAAAAGCCGGCGGACAAAATACTCGCAGTACAGTTGGAACAATTACAGAAATTTATGATTTTTTGCGTGTTCTTTTTGCAAGAGTCGGCACAGGGTATTGTCCCAAATGTGGTAAACCGATTACCGCTCAAACCCGTCAACAAATTATTGACCGAATCGAAACAATTCCCGAAGGAACACACCTACTCCTTTTGGCTCCCATTGTTCGCGGACAAAAAGGAGAATTTCGAGACCTTTTCACCGATCTGTTACGGCAAGGTTATATTCGGGCAAGAGTTGACGGAAAAATCGTACGGTTAACAGATGACCTGAAACTTGATAGGCAAATGCGTCACGATATTGAAGTTGTTATTGACCGTGTTATCCAGTCGGGTATCTCAGGACGAAACCGTCTTGCAGAATCGGTCGAACGCGCTCTGGCAATCGGTGAAGGAAATATAATCGTTACAGAAGAAATAACCGGCGAAGAAACAAAAGAAAATCCCATTGCCAAAAATTTGAAACAACAAAAAAATACGAAAAAACTGAAAAAACAGGAAACAATATCTTCTGATTTTTCTGGAGAATCTGTTATTGATTTTCAATTTTCGGCAAAATATGCCTGTACGGATTGCGGTCTCAGTTTCGAACCGCCCAGTCCGCAACTGTTCAGTTTCAACACGCCTCGCGGAATGTGTCCCCAATGTGACGGTTTGGGTGAAATCCATTCGTTTGATCCCAAACTGTTAATTCCCGATCCGTCAAAATCGTTTCAACAAGGTTGTATTATTCCCATCGGAAAATGGCGTGATCTTGGTCGTTGGTGGCGTCATATTTTTCAGGGAGTTGCGGAAACACTCGAAAAAAGGTACGAATTACAACCCCATACAATTCTCGAAACAGCATGGGAAGAACTCGATCCAAAAATTCAACGGGCAATCCTTTGGGGAACAGGCGATTTACATGTTACGTACACTTGGCGCAACGGACCAAACGGTCATAAATGGGGAGGACCTTACGAAGGAATTATCCCGAAAATGCTCACACAATACCGCGAAACAAAAAGTAAAATACAACACCAAACAATGGAAAAATATATGCGTGTTATTCCGTGCGGATTTTGTAACGGTGAACGACTCAACGAACAAGCACGAGCATTCAAAATCGAAACAACTAATGAAGAATGGAAAACAAATCTCAATGACCAAAAATCAGAAAACAATGAAAAAGAGAACAAAAATCTCGCCCGTCAATTGACATTGCCGCAACTTTGTAATTTACCGATCAATAAGTTACAGAATTTTTTTACCGGATTAAATCTTTCCGAATCAGGTCAAAAAATAGCGGAAGAAGCCTTGAAAGAAATTCGTAACAGATTAGGTTTTCTAATGAATGTTGGTCTTGAATATCTGACGCTGGGACGAACCGCTCCGACACTTTCCGGCGGTGAAATGCAACGGATACGCTTGGCAAGTCAAATCGGCAGCGGTTTGGTCGGCGTTCTGTATATTTTGGATGAACCGTCAATCGGTTTGCATCCGCGCGATAATGACCGATTACTCGCAACACTTGCCCGGCTTCGCGATCTTGGTAACACCGTGATTGTTGTCGAACACGACGAAGACACAATGCGTTCCGCCGATTTACTCGTTGACTTCGGTCCTGGTCCAGGTATTCACGGTGGACATGCTATTGAGTTGGTAAAGAATTACGGAACATTAACAACAAAGAACAACGGAATAAATTTGTACGGTTTTAGTGCCAATCAAGAAAAATCGAATCAAGGAAAACAAATAAACAAAAAAAGTACGAAAAATATAATACATTCCGAAACAGAATCGCCCAAACTACAGATTACACCGTTTACGGAATATTGTTCGAAAAATTCGGAAAATTTGTCTTTGTCCTTTGAATCCTTGACTCTGAAATATCTGAACGGCGAAGAATCAATTCCCGTACCGAAACAAAGACGAAAAATTGATACCGAACATCGGATTATTGTTCGCGGTGCGGCGCATCACAATTTGAAAAATATTGATATTGAAATTCCTCTTGGAGTGTTTGTTTGTGTTACGGGAGTCAGCGGCAGCGGTAAAAGTTCATTAGTGAACGATATTTTGGTTGAGGCATTGAACCGTGATTTGAACAGAGGTTTGGGTAATCCGGGTAATCACAAACGTATTGACAGGCTTGAATTATTGGACAAAATGATCGATATCGATCAATCACCAATCGGACGCGGTTCTCATTCAAATCCGGCAACATATATTAAAGTGTTCGATGAAATTCGTACACTTTTTGCGGAAATTCCAGAATCGAAACTCAAAGGTTATCAACCGGGTCGTTTCAGTTTCAATGTCAAAGGCGGACGTTGTGAAGCTTGCGAAGGACGAGGAACACAAAAACTTGAAATGGATTTTCTTGCGGATATTTATGTAACATGTCCGGTTTGTCAGGGACATCGGTTTAATCTTGAAACACTTTCTGTTCGTTATAAAGGAAAGTCCATCGATCAGATTCTCAATATGGATGTTGAGGAAGCATTGGAACTTTTCGATAATCATCCCAGAATCAAACATTATCTGATGATGTTGAATCGTGTTGGTTTGGGTTACATGAAACTCGGTCAGCCGTCGCCAACACTCTCCGGCGGTGAAGCGCAACGAATCAAACTGGCAAGAGAACTCGTTAAAAAAAGTACAGGTAAAACTTTGTACCTTCTTGATGAACCAACAACAGGATTACATTTTTCAGATATTAAAATGCTGCTTGGTATTTTGCACGAATTTGTTGATACAGGAAATACGGTATTGGTGGTTGAGCATAATCTTGATGTTATAAAAACCGCCGACTGGATTATTGATCTTGGTCCCGAAGGCGGTGATGCGGGAGGATATATCGTTACGGCAGGAACACCGGAAGATATTGTCCGGTGTAAATCTTCGTACACCGGTATGGCATTGAAAAAATATATCGAACAAAAATCAGTAATTGGTTCCGGTGTTTCCATATTACCGCAACAGACATCACGTTCCGGTTCATCTGAAACAAAAATATCCGGCTCCGTTCCGGAAAAATCAATTTCCGCTCCGGCAGAATCCATTATTGTACGCGGAGCAACGGAACATAATCTCAAAAATGTTTCGGTAAAAATTCCCCGTGAGAAAATGACAATTTGTTGCGGTCCCAGCGGCAGCGGCAAGTCTTCTTTGGCAATGGATACAGTTTACGCCGAAGGTCAACGCCGTTATGTTGAAAGTTTATCGAGTTACGCACGTCAGTTTATCGGACAGTTACAAAAACCGCGTGTGGAACATATTGAAGGACTTTCTCCGGCAATTGCGATTGAACAGAAAGCCGCTTCCCATTCTCCCCGCAGTACGGTAGGAACGATTACGGAAATTCAAGATTATTTGCGTGTTCTTTTTGCAAGGCTTGGAGTTCCGCATTGTCCACAGTGTGATATTCCTGTCGGTACGCAAACATTGGATGAAATCGTTGCAAAAATAGTGGGAAATGTAAAACCGGAAACAGAAATCCGTCTTTTAATCGCCGCACCGCTTGCTGTTGAAACGGGACAGATTTATGACAATCTCTGGAAACACTTGCGATCCGAAGGTTTTAACCGAATACGGATTGATGGTAACATTTTTTCTCTGGAAAATCCGCCCGAAATTGACCGCCGCCGAAAACACGATGTTGAACTGATTATTGACCGGATTGTTTTAAAAAATGAAACAACAACACTTCATGCGTCTCATTCACCGCTTCCTACAACCCAACGTTCGCGAATTACCGACAGTGTGGAGACAGCACTTTCTATTGGTCATGGAGTTGTGCATGTTATTGAAGCCGATGACACATTACCGGAACAAAAATGGAACCGGTCGGTTCATAGTCAACATTTATCGTGTGAAAAATGCGGGCGAAGTTTTGAACGCCTGACACCACATCATTTTTCTGCTAATTCACCACTCGGTTGGTGTCCGAACTGTGAAGGTCTGGGAGTGCAGCAGGGAGCCAATGCGTCGATATTCTTGAAAGACCCGAAACGAACACTTGCCGAAGGAGCCATTCAACTTTTTCCCGATGTACAAAAAACTATTGCTCAGGCAATGCTCCATACATTTTCGAAACAAACAGGTATTCCGTTAGACATTCCTTTTAACCTACTCGATGCGAAACATCGGCGTATGATTTTTCACGGAACCAACGAAACATGGTTTGGAGTAGAACTAAGCATGGATAATGAAAAACGTGCGGAAAATCTTGATTCAGGTACAGTAATTCAAAATACCGCACCACAAAAGAGTACAAAAAAAACCGGAACAATCCATTTTCAATTTCAGTACAAGGGTCTTTATCCGGCAATGGAAGAAGTGTCGCGGCTTGTTCCTTCGTTTCGGGGACAAATGGACGAGGTTCTTAGTGAGGTTGAATGCGGAGTTTGTATGGGGAGTCGTTTGCGTGATGATGTTTCGGCGGTGCGGTTTATTGGTAACACAATAGACCAGATTGGTCGTATGCCGCTTGGTAAATTATTGAAACTGTTCGAATCTTGGCAGCCGAACGAAACGGAACAACAAGTTGCCGGTGATTTATTGAACGAAATTAAAAATCGGTTACAATTTTTGGTGGATGTTGGTCTTGATTATTTAACACTTTCTCGTTCGGCTCCGACGCTTTCCGGCGGCGAAACGCAACGGATACGGTTAGCGGCACAAATCGGCAGCGGACTTGTCGGAGTGCTTTACGTGTTGGATGAACCGACAATCGGGTTGCACCCGCGTGATAATCAACGTCTTATCGAAGCGTTACGGAAACTCCGTGATCTCGGCAATACTCTTCTTGTGGTGGAACATGATCGAGAAGTGATTGCGAGTGCGGATCAGGTTTTGGATTTTGGTCCCAAAGCAGGTAAGTATGGCGGCGAAGTGGTTGCTCATGGTTCGCCGGATCGGATACTTAAACAACGCAATTCAGTAACAGGACCTTATCTGAACGGAAAAAAAGCCATCCCCATTCCGTCTCATCGCCGTATCTCACCGGAACAAGCAGCAACTTGTCCCATAAGAAATAAATAAAAGGAACTTCTAAAAATCCGCTTGCACCCAATCTTGTCCTTAAAAAACAAGAATTTATGTATGTTTTTTAGATTAAAACGGTTCTTCCTTCGTAAAAATTTTTGGTGCTTAAAAACAAGGTTTTTTGAAAATGTACCTATTAAAAATTTATGATGAATATTTTTTATATTGATATGTATTGATGTGTATGATTTTTTTGTTATATTTGTACCCATAAATCGGTGATTTCATTTTTGGGCGGGGGCGTCGATGTTGGAATCGCGGCGGTAATGCGATTTTTGGCGTCCTGAAATGAACGCGCCCCCAATCACTTTCCTCCTATCCTTAGCACCATGTATATCGATAAAATTTCCAGCACGCACAACGGTCAGATTGAGTTACGTTTATCAAAATCAAAACGGGAGCTTGAGTTGGCTGAAGATTCGGTGAAGTTAGAGGAGTTATCACGTCTTGATGGATGTTACTGTTTGACAACGAGTTTAGCGTCGGAGGAGTACGGCAAGAAATTTATTCATTCCTGTTACAAAGATTTAGCGATGCTGGAGAATACGTTTCGGACATGCAAGACGGGACAATTGGAATTACGACCAATTTATGTACGAAAGGAAGGACGAACACGAGCGCATGTGTTTGTGGTGATGCTGTCGTATTTATTAGTGAGGAAGTTGAGGGAGAGTTGGAAGAACTTGGACATGACAGTAGAGGAAGGATTAAAATTATTGGAAACACTCTGCACTATCCGCATTCAAGTTACCAATATCAGGAAACACCCAATCATCATCAACCGTATTCCTGAACTACGAGAAGACCTCCAACAACTTTTCCAACTCGCCAACATCCCCAGCCCCGAAATACTCCCAGTCAGAAAACCAACTGTGTACAACACCATAACAAAAACAACCGTTGCGACCGTAGGTTTATTGTATTGTATTATTCAAAACCTTTCGGCGAAAGGTCGCCTACCACGATGGGAATTCGCTACCACGATGGTAATTTTTTACTGTGTTCTTTTACAAAGGTCGTTGTATTTTTTTTCCCAATCCGCAATTTCATTGTTTTTTGTTTTGATTTGTTCTTGTAGTATTCCAATCTGTAAT
>JAITBS010000463.1 GCA_031283515.1 Planctomycetaceae bacterium | reverse complement strand
AAGATGGCACACCACATAATACGACAACATACAAATAAAAAAGTGTGCCCGAACACGTTTTTCTAAGCGGTGATGAATGGGACGGATATCCAGCAACGCCGTCTTGATCGTCCGAAAACCCTTTTCCACATCCGCAAGACGTTTGTAATCTCGCACCAATTCCGATGCCTTAGGGGTTGTGCGCAAGCAAAGTATCCAAAAATAGTATCGTATTTTTTATAAACTATGTAATAATATCAAAAATTATACAATTTGTCAATAGCATTTTAATTCGTTGAAAATAAGCCTTACAATAAAACATGTTTGTCATTCACATAGTAAATGGAATAAAATAATCAATAAAAAAACAAAAAATAATAAATTAAAATTGAATATATTATTTATGTACGAACCCTTACGGCGTTGTTTATTTTTGCTGCGTGAAAAGCGGGTAATATCCAAGTGTAACTTTTTAACCTTGTTAAGATGAAAATTAAAAATTGTTACCAAAAGGATAAGTATAACATAAAATTTTTGCGTGACAAGTCCCACTCTCCACCGTTGAAAAAAAATAATCGTACAATAGGATAAATTACCGTAAATTTCAAAAAATCTCTTTACAAAATCAAAAAACGCATTTTAAAAATAAATTTACAATCTTAATTTTCGTTCAATATATTTTGCAGTCCGCCCTAATTCGTTAATTCAAAGGAGTTAAGCGACTGTGATTTACAAAAAAAAACACGAAAATCCGGAAATTCAACAGGAACTAATCTGCGAACATCTGCGTAATCTGCGGACTAAATATTATCGAACATCTGCGTAATCTGCGGACAAAACATCTGCAACAATTTGCGGACTCGGTTGATATAAAATAGATATGTTACAGAATAATATCGCAATATTCTAAACTGTTGTAACGGATAATGTTAAATTTTCGCCGTCAATGGTATGAGTTACGGGTTCGGCACCGGCAACGGTGTTCTTTTTCAGATCGACCGCAAGCGTTTCACCTTTAATGTACTCAATATGTTGCCGAAGCGCATTCGCCAACACATTGGAAGAAGTTTCAAGACCAACCAGAATTCGGTCTGTGTAATTCAAATTCAACTCTTTACGGCGATCCTGAATTAAACGTACAATCTCACGGGCTTTGCCTTCGGCTAAGAGTTCATCGGTCAACTCTGTCGAAAGAACAACCACACAGGATGTTCCTTGTGCAGCCGCCCAACCCTCTTTCGCTTGAAGACGGATTTGAATCTCTTCCGCAGTCAGTTCGATGTCGCCGTCAGATAATTTTAGTACGATTTTCTTGTTCTTGTCCATCTCGGCAAGCAACTCCGCTCCATCCGCTTCACCCAACAACGTTTTAACTTCCGGTAATTTTTTACCCAGTTTTTTTCCCAACTTCTTGAAATCAGGCAACACAGAAAAGGAAACATATTCGTTGAACTCGTTTTTATCTTCAATCACTTTCATGCCCTTAATATTCAACTCGTCCTGAATAACACGAACATTGTCAATAACATCCGAATCCCAGAAAATTTTCGCAACAGCATCACCGGAAAATAAAACCTTCATTCCCGAAAGCGGTTGACGAACCTTCAAATGACCGTTGGAACGCGCAGCCCGCCCAAGTGAAACAATTTCCCGCATCAACTTGATCTCGTTCAACATCTTTTCGTTAATCAAATTTTCGTCCGCCTTCGGATAATCGGCAAGATGAACACTTTCCAATCCGCCGCTTTTCGTATCAACAAGCCGTTGCCAAAAATTCTCGGCAAGGAACGGAGTAAACGGAGCAATTAGTTTCGTAACAATAATAAGGCATTCGTACAATGTCCAGTAAGCATCGTGTTTTGAAGTAATTTTTTTCGGGTCGTCTTCGGTCGCAGAACTCCAGAACCGATCACGGTTTCTCCGAACATACCAATTGGAAAGCGCATCAACAAACGCAATCAGTTCTCCACACGCCGTGTAATGATCAAACTGATCCATTGCTTCGCAAACGGATTTAATTGTTTTATTTAATTCGCCGAGAATCCAGTAATCAAGTTGCGGACGCGCTTTAATGGAACGATAAGGCTTGTCGGATTTTTTAGCCGACGCCAGACAAAACGGATTCATTTGACCGTCGTCATCACGCAATACATCAGAATGTACCAGTTTCAATGGTTCAAATCCGTCAATCTTACTGTAAACTTCATAAAACGAAACAATATTTTGTAACCGTAAAATAAATTCCGGTAAACTGTCCTTGATGGCGGATTCGCTGTAACGAATTGCCGTCCAAGGAGTTTGGTTGGCGTAAAAATACCAACGAAGTGAGTCGGCACCGTATTTGTCAAAAATTTCAGAAGGTTCACGATAATTCCGTTTGCTCTTCGACATCTTTTGCCCGTCTTCACCAAGCATCAAACCGAGAACAATACAATTCTTGAACGGATGCGGAAACGCCAGAGGTAATGTCTTACCGGTTGATTCATCAACACCGCCAAACGGTGCGGTGGAACCGTCGAATACCATCGTGCTGATCGCCAGTTGACTGTAAAACCAACCGCGTGTCTGGTCAATCGCTTCACTAATAAAATCGGCAGGAAAATGTTTCCGAAATTGGGTGATGCTGTTATGTTGATACGGAAATCCCCATTGGGCAAACGGCATCGCACCGGAATCAAACCAACAATCAATCACTTCAGGAACACGCCGCATCCGTTTCCCCGACGCAAACGGTGAATCGTAAGTGACGGCGTCGATGTACGGTTTATGAACGATTAAATCATCGTTTAATGCCGGATTGTTTTTTTTCGCTTCCGTCCAAACTTCAGTTCCTTGAATTCCCTTTTTTTGCAACAATTCGGCGTAAGAACCAACCGCTTCCGCCTGACCGGTTTCTTCGCAAACCCAAATCGGTAACGGCGTTCCCCAAAACCGTTCACGCGACAACGCCCAATCAACATTCGATTCTAAAAAATGACCGAACCGTCCGTTTTTGATATGTTCGGGATACCAATGCATCTCCTGATTATTGGCGAGCATCGCGTTTTTGAACTGAGTCGTTTTCACAAACCAACTTTTTCGCGGATATTGAATCAACGCATCTTCATCGCTGCGCCAACAGAACGGATAATCGTGCAGATATTGTTCTTGATGAAACAACAAATGTTTTGAACGAATATCCTTAATAATTTCTTTATCGGCGTCTTTAACCCATTTTCCGGCGTAAGGACCGGCAATATCGGTGAATGTTCCATCCGGCGCAACACAACAGAGCAATTCAGGTTCTTCCCCTTCGACGAATTTTGCTTTTTCGGACTGTAACACGTCGAAATCGACTTCACCGAATGCCGGTGCCTGATGTACTATTCCGGTTCCGGCGTCTAGTGTTACGAAATCGGCGGCGACAATACGCCAGGCAACAACTTGTTTCGTGCCGGTTTTGAGAGTTCCCAACGACTTACCGAATTGGTCATAATAGAACGGAAATGGAGGAATATACCTCATACCGACCAAATCTTTTCCTGAATAAGTTTCAAGAATTTGTGCAGTTCGTTTGGTTTTGACGCTAATTGTTTCAAGAAGATCTTTTGCCAACACGCTCAATCGGTCATCAACCGTTCCTTCTTCATCCGTCCAGCGGACAACAACATATTCAAGATCGGGATGAACAGCGGCGAATTGATTGCATGGTAACGTCCAGGGTGTTGTTGTCCAGACGAGCAAATCGATAACTCCGGTGAAACCGAGTTTTGAATTAACAGTGATAGCGAGGTCTTCGTTAAACATTGTCCAATTGTTATTGGGCAGGGCGTCCACTAATGGGAATCGTACAAAGACGCTTGGATCGGCGACTTCCCGATAACCTTGTCCGACTTCACCGGAAGACAAAGCCGTACCGCCTTGAGCCCACCACCAAACAATTTTGTGACCTTGATACAATAATCCGCGTTCATACAATATTTTGAGCGACCACCAAACGGATTCAACATAACTTTTATGATAAGTTACATAGGCGTCATCGAGATTAACCCAAAAACCGAGTCGTTCGGTGAGTTCTTCCCATTGTTTCATATAGCGAAACACACTTTCCTGACATTGGTGGATGAATGGTTCGATTCCATAGTTTTCGATTTCATCTTTTGAGTGGATTCCGAGTTCTTTGCAGACTTCTACTTCCACTGGTAAACCATGCGTATCCCAACCGCCTTTCCGTTCGCAAAGAAATCCTTGCATTGTTTTGTAGCGTGGGTAGAGATCTTTGATGGCGCGAGTGAGGCAATGTCCTGGGTGAGGCAAACCGTTAGCGGTTGGCGGTCCTTCGTAAAAGACAAATCGTTTGGAATCACGTCGGCTTTTGAGTGATTTTTCATAAATCTGCCGTTCTTTCCAAAACTTTAAGATAACGAGTTCCTGTTCGGGCAAAGACAAGGTTTCGTTGGATTCGGTCGAAACGTTCATAGAATCAACAAAGATAGGGAAAAATAAAATAGTTGCAAAACGACTATCGAACAAAGTTGCGTCATTATATCAGATGCTCTTTTCCTTGACCAGCCCTGAGTAGTGAATAGTTAATAGTGAATAGTGAGTAGTGTCGCAAGCGTCCTATTTACCAAAACGATTTTAATCCGCTTGCGAACTATTAACTATTCACTACTCACTATTCACTAAAAACTGACCTCAGTAAAATGGATAAAATAAATAGTAACTTCAATTATTTCATTGTTTTATGAGCGAATGAGATAATGAGGTTGGTTATTTTATTCTCTTTTTGCTGTTGAGGTTATTTTGTTCGGAAAAATTAGGTGAAAATGAGGTTCGCAAGTCGCCAACGGTTGATTTGGTAATTTCGACCGATTTTGTGTTTTCCGTTACCATCCGTAAACTGACACCAATCGGCGAGTACGCCGATGCGACGTTTCGGCGAAACGTCGCCTACCTACAGAATCGGGGCGTCAACCTTTCGCCGAAAGGTTGGTCGGCGATAACCGGTTTGTCCCTGTTGACAGAGGGAAATCGGACTCCAATACCGAATCATTCAATACCGAATCAATCTAATGGAAATGCATCAACCGTTGTTGTTTTACGGTAGAGCGGAAGATGTCGATAATAAACTTCCAGAATCATTGTCGCAAATGCAGTACAGGTCAAGCGTCCGCCGGAACCGCCAACCAATCCGCCGCCAATGTCGATAGGCCAACTCCCCCTTTCATGACCTTCCGTCACTTGGCGTTTAACAAGTTCATCACGGATTCGTCTGTTCCATTGGTCCCACTTCTCACCACCAACATGATGCATTACCTGAGTAGCGTAATAACAGTAATAGATATTGTTCAGTTGCGGTCCCGCTTTGGAAACATAGTCGGTTCCTTTAATCAGTTCAGGACGATCAACCTTCCAACCCATGTACATCTGACCAAGTAATCCAATCGGCGTCAGACTAAGCTTCGGTCCATCTTTGGCACTTTCGTAACCGTATTTGGCTCCGCCCTCAATTCCAACAACATTATCAAGAAAATGTTTTGCCCCCCGAATCGTTTTGGCGGGAACATTGAGATACGCCATCTGAGCACTTTTTAACGCCATAAAATTCCAACCCATTCCTGACGTATCTCCCGGTTGTTTGGGAGAATACCGCCAACCACCACCAACCGGATCTTGCGCCCAAACAATATAATTGATCGCTCCTTGGGCAATTTTTTCAAGATTTTTGTCACGAGTCATTGCTGCAGCTTCGCAAATGACAATAGCAGTTAAACCTTGATGATACATTATCGGAGTAGAACCTTTTTCGGCAAGAATAATTCCTTCCGGTTTTACCTGATAATTGCTCGTAATATAGTCAAGTCCGGCTTTGACCTCTTTCTTATATTTACCTTCCTTGTGCGTAATTCCACAACCCAACATCGGTAATAATGCCATCGCTGTTGCCGAAATATAGGATTTATTTGCCGTATCCATCGGTGAATCTTTGCATTTCCCGCGACAATTCGGATTTCTCAATTGGGTATAAGACCAAGAACCATTCGGGAGTTGGTGTTCGGCAATCCACTGAAGACCACTGGCAACCGCCTTCTCACTCGCTTCGGAACCGCCGTCAATAGCAACCGCGGTACCTCTGTTTTTCCGACCGCCAAGATCGCCGGTGTTATTCATTTTGGAAATTAACGTATTGGGAGCCATAAGATTGCCAAGATCAGCAGTTGCAATTTCCGGACCCGCTTCAGGAACATTCATTTCGGTTGTTATGGTCTCCACCGTTGTATCAATTTCAGTAACATCATTGGTTTCATCAAGATTGATCTCCACCGGCTCTTCTTCGAAAATATCAACATCTTCAATTTCACCTAAGTCTTCCAGATTTGCCGTCAAATCAGGACGAAAATCAACAATCGCCGGAAGATAACAAATGGCAAGAATAAGCAACACAACACCGTGAATAATCAAACTAAACATGATACTCGGTGCACCACGCAAAAATTGCCTGATAGAAAATTTCTGGCGGATATTTTCCAACGCCGGATCATATTCATCACTAACCGGAAGATTTTCAACTTCATCGGCAATCGGGATTTCGTTTACCGGAACATTTTTTTCGCTCATATCTGGTCTCCTAATTAAAGAGGGGTATCAATCCCTAAAACGGTTGTTCAGGGTAAGGCGGAAAACAAAAGAACAAAACTTATTATAACCAAATTATAATACGGAACAATTCCTTTCCAACAAAAAAACATAATTATTCACGCAGAAATAAATAAAACGTAGGAAATTTAATCGGTAAACAACTTTTTTTCCGAAAAGTCATTTACCTCGTCTATTTTCATTCGTAAACAAATGAAATTGGGGAATTTCTAAATAAGTCAATTTTTTATTAACCACAGAGAACACAGAGTTCACGGAGAGAGCATTTTTAAATTATGTTTTTGATATAAAATAAAAATCATCTCCGTGTCCTCTGTGATGGAAAATGAATTTTTTAGAGATTCCTAGCGGTTGTTGACAAAAATTCCGCTGAAATATTGCAAAAGTTTCTTTCCCCCGTCTTGGCAAAAAAAGAAAACACTATACAATGATGCTTTCTTTCATTAAATTGAACCTTCAATTCATGTAAATTCGGGCAGTTGATAATCATGGACAAAACATACATGGCAAAACCGAACGAAGTTCCACAGAAATGGTACCTCGTTGACGGAACAAACAAAGTTGTCGGGCGTTTGGCAAGCGATATTGCAATGATTCTCATGGGAAAACATCGACCAACCTACACCCCGCATGTCGATACCGGTGAATATGTGATCGTAACAAATGTCGATAAAATCGTGTTCACCGGCAAAAAACTTGATCAAAAGAAATATACCTGGTACACAAAATGGCCCGGTCTGCGAACAGAAACAGTCCGGCATCGTCTGGAACATAAACCGGAACTCGTCTTAACAGAAGCAGTTCGGCGAATGTTGCCCAAAAATAAACTCGCTAAAAAAATGCTCGCCAAATTAAAAGTTTATCGAACCGGTGTTGCCCATCCGCATCAGGCTCAGCAACCCGAAGTACTCGAATTAGCCAAAAAATAATTATTCAGTAAGTATAACACCAAATTTTCGTATTAACTTGTAAACGTTCAATATTTAATCATACAATTAAAAAATAAAGTAAAATGGTTCATTTTGGTAATTTTATTATTGAAGGAAACGGTAAGGAAGATTTTCTCGGAACAGGTCGCCGTAAATCATCGGTTGCGAGAGTTCGAGTGCGTCCGGGAACCGGCAAAATCAGTATCAATCGCCGTGAATTAGAAGATTTTTTCAAAACAGTTCAACAACAGAATACTGTTTTGTCTCCGTTGGTGTTGACTGAAAAACAAGCGGAGGTTGATGTTTTGATTCAGGTCGAAGGCGGCGGCACAACCGGTCAGGCAGACGCTTGTAAACTCGGTATCGCACGCGCCATCAAAAAATTCGATCCGGAAACTGAACCGAAATTACGCGAACACAGTCTCTTAACTCGTGACGCACGAGAAGTTGAACGTAAAAAATACGGTCTCCGAAAAGCACGACGCGGTACTCAATTCTCAAAACGTTAGTATCTTTTCAACAATAAAACTTGTTTGAAGAATGACTATTAGAAGAATTAGCAAAAAATAACGATATGTGAAAATACTCGCAACATCGTCAAACAGAGCAGTATATGTTACGGAACAAAAGAGTTGCTCAAAAATAAATTAAACAATTTTAAATGATTCGGAAGTTCCGTTTTACTAACATTAAAATTCAGTATTTAAGTAACTGTTTATTTTTTCTGTTATAATACATGTAGATACAATTATTATGAAAGAAAAAATTCCTATTCCTCAGTATTGCCCCAAAGGTCAAATAGATTCTGATACCATCCGAATGTTTGGTTTTGTGGTGTTTATTTTTGGAATACTTCTTTATTGGATTATCAAATATTTTGTTTTGCAATGAAAATCAGTATCAAAAAATAAAAGGATATAAAGATTTAATAATTCGAAAAAATATAATGTTTTTTTTCGATTCTTGCCCTAGAACTCTTATGAAATGATCATCTTACGATGTCTCGAACTCCGCAACAACTTCGTGAGGATTTATTAGCCATTTGGAACGCCGGCGTTGAAGGAGTTCGGGTTGACCGATTAATTCGTAACACCGTTTCGCTTCGCGGCGATGTTCTGCAAATCGGTGACGAGCAATATCTGCTCAACGGAATTGATCGAATTATTGTTATCGGCGGCGGTAAAGCGTCAGGAGCAATGGCGGAAACGCTTGAAT
>JAITBS010000460.1 GCA_031283515.1 Planctomycetaceae bacterium | reverse complement strand
AAAGGTAGGCGACCTTTCGCCGAAACATCGCATCGGTTGGTTTTGTTATTTGTGTTGTACACGGTTGGTTTTTCATTTCCGTCCGTCAACAGGGGCAAGTCGGCTATCGCCGTATTGTTTAAAATGTTTCGGCGAATGCCTACCTTTGGAGTCCATTGGTAAACAAATTGACGAATATTCCGCTGGAATATTACGATTGTTTTATTCGATGTCAATCAATTTAGATTGCCAAAAAATAGTTTTTTAGAAGTTCCCTCTTGTCAGATCATCTTCATTCCAAAGGCAATCCAGAGCGGTAATGTAATAATCGAAACAAGTGTATTGCTTATCACGGTATCGAACGCCGTTTCTGTATTTCCGTTGTAGAGTTTCGACAGAACAATAGGAAAAATGGCAGAACCCATTGCTCCGTGAATAACCAAAACCCGTTTAATTTCAACAGTGCAGGGAAGCAACACCGCGAGAGTAAGAAAAATTGTCGGCATAATTACCAAACGAATTAGGCATGACCAAAACGAAATCTTCAATGTCGTTCGCCATCGGTTTTTAATTTCTTCGTGCCGGATGAACGCCGTAATAGTAAGACCAACCGTCATTAAGGAAATCGGAATTGCCGTTTGACCAATCTGGTGAATTGCCCACATCAGAAAACCAAAACACAGAACAATATAATCATGGAATTCTTCCGAAATCAAAACACTGTGTCCCAAAAGATTCAACGGCACCACAATTAAAATAGCAAGAATAGGACCATTGATGAGCTGACGCCATGATGTTGAATCAAACTTGCCCCTCAGTGTGAAAACAACCAATGTCCAAATAGAAACTTCCGCTCCAAGATATTGTAGAAATAAAACACCCATTGTTCGATGATTGTCGGAAAACAAAACGTCAACCAACGGAATCGCAATATAACCATAATTCAAAATACCAACACAAGAAGCAAATGTTCGTTTTTGCTGCCGTGTTGACAAACCAGTTCCCCAAGCAGGAAGGAATGTTACGGCAAAACCCGCCAAAATCCCCAACCCCGTTAAAGAAAACCCAAGAAACGGCGGTAACCAAAGATTTTGTGCCTCAGAAAAAGCATTGGTGTTCAGTATCCGGTCAATAATCAAACAAGGTATTAATAAGTCAATTGTTAAACGCAATAACCCCTGATCCGTTTCCAGAGAAATACGACCCGTTCGCCTCAGAAGAATCGCAAAAAAAATAATACAAAGAACCGAAAGAATCGCCGTCAGTGCTATCGAAAATGTGTGAAAAAATGTTTGAGGCATGAAGAACAATAGATTTGTATTGAATTTTATATTGTTTAATGTTTATTGTTTAATATAAATTATTACAAGTGTTATTGAAGAGTTAAAGCCATCGTAGTTCGAGTTCGGGACGATACGGAATTCGTTGATAGGCTTCATCGCCGATATAGCCAAGCATCAAACCGCCATGAACCATTTCCGTTTCGCTCAGTCCAAGCCAATGATTGATTGCCGGATCTTTTTGAGATGCCCGAATAAAAAATCCCGCCCAACAGGAACCCAATCGCATTGCCGCCGCACAAAGATCAAGCGTTTCTACCGCAATCGCCGTGTCAACCTCCGGCCAAATCGCAGCGGCATCGGTGTAGGCTACGATCACACAGGGCGCACCACGAAAAATTCCATTGGGCTCGTTTATTTCACGTATTTGGGTGTGTTGTGGTTGCGATTGGAGCCATTGCACAACAAGTTTTTCCAATTCCTGAACTTTGTTTCGATTGTTAATAACAAGCCATTTTACCGGAAGTTTGTTTTTCGCCGAAGGAGCCCAACGAACTACATCCAATAACTGCTCAATCACTCGCTTTTCCAACGGTTTATCAGCATAACGGCGAATTGAACGCCGCATTCGGGCAAGTGTTGCAATATGTTCAAAACGAGGAATACTTTCACGAACAAAATCAAAACACATACTCCCATCAATTTCGTTGACCAAAATCGCATGAACAGGACAAACCGCAAGACAATGATGACACGAAATACAATATTTCTCTGCGTTTTCGACTATTGAGGGATAATCGTTGAGAGTTGGACGAGAAAACAAACAAGCAGGACAAGCTCCAACACATTGTCCACAACGAACACACAGATATTTGTCAATAATAATTTTATCCATAATCAAAATCGTTAAAACAAGTGGAAATTCAGTGTCCCAATTCACTGCTGTTTCTAATTTTTCATAGTATAATCAATTTCCAACCAAAAGCAACCGATTCATAACACAAAAGAACTTCAAAAGAATTTCACATCAAACTCTCTAATCCACATAAATAGAAAATCTAACCATATTAGAAAAATTATAATAATCGAAATCGGGTTCCCAGAGTAATTCTTGCAGGTCTATTTTACAAACCAGCCTCCAAACACAAGAGATTCTTTTGAAAAATCGAAAAAAACGCAAAACCTCTGTTGACATCAAATTCAGTTCCGTGTATAAATTCAACTTGTTTAAACCGTATTACGTTTTATTTACCATGTTGTCATGGCAGCGAATAACGGTTGTTTCAAAGAAACCTTATAAAATAAGGCGTCGGACAATGGAAATTGTATTAAAATTTTTGGTTGTGTTTTTGGGGACTTTTTTAGCAAAAATCCCGCCGTTAAAATGGGTAAGCCAGGAAAAGCAGGGGGGGGGGGGCACTCTGTAGTGGAAAGTTAAGAACGAATCGCAGAACACGTTCACGTTCTAAACTCTTTCCTGTAAACTCTTTACGACTTCTTCGTTCTTCACCATTCGGCTTTACGTTGGTCGAACTTCTTGTGGTGATTGCGATTATTGGTGTGTTAATCGCACTTTTGTTGCCGGCAGTTCAAGCAGCCCGTGAAGCCGCAAGACGGATGCAGTGTGCCAATAATCTAAAACAAATCGGTATTGCTGTACATAATTTTCATGACACTTATAACGGAGTTGTACCGCTTACAATCGGTTCTAACGATGACAAATACGCACGAGTTTCATTTTTTGTCCTCCTTTATCCATTTACAGAACAAACCAATTTATATCAGGTTTTTGCTTCCAATACATGGGGAGGAAGTAATGGAATCACTGCTTCTGTCGGATCATTTAATGGAACAGCATTACCAACTTGGTGGACAAATGCCAAAGCCGAATATCCTGATTTTCCAAAAATGATTGCTTCTGTCGGAATTTATCGTTGTCCGACTCGCCGAGGAGCGAATTTAAGTTACTTCGATGAAGCCACCATACAAGATTTACCAGGACCTTTAGGTGATTATGCCGCCCCAATTCTTAATATTAGCAACGTATATTGGCATAATTGTTATCGTCCCAGCATTAAAGATGATTACGTAAATTTTCGTGGACCTTTGCGAGTTGCTGTTCATAATGGTACAAGTGACGGAGCAAAATTATTTACTCCCCGCGATTCTTTTGCTTCATGGACAGATGGTATCAGTAATCAATTGGTTCTTGGTGAGAAACATGTTCCTGCGAATCGATTAGGAATTAGTAAAAATGGCACAGTGGCATCGGTACAGGATTATATTGGTGATTGCACTTATGTTGTTGGTGCACGATGGGGTTTAGCCGGATGTGCCAGAAATATTTTGAGTCAATCACCCAAACTGGCATCTTCTGGAGATACGGAATATGAAACAAACGGAATCCAACCGATCAATGCTCCAACAGGCGGAACCGATACATGGAGAACCAGTAAAACAAATGCACTAAATGGCGGATATGAGTTTGGAAGTTCTCATCCTGGAGTATGCCAATTCCTTATCGGAGATGGTGCTGTACTTTCCATTTCTAATACAGTTCCCACAAGAAATATCCTCGCTTTGTTGGTTCAGGTTGATGACGGCGAAGCGATCACTCTTCCGTAACAATTAATGAAAGGTACACT
>JAITBS010000452.1 GCA_031283515.1 Planctomycetaceae bacterium | reverse complement strand
CAAATACAAAAAATGCGTAAAATAGTCAAACATGCAAAATGCCCATTTGTCGTAAACAATTTATTTTTACAATTATTTTATCCCTCAACTGCAAAACACCTAATCCGGTAGAATCAGGGAAATTTCATCATGGTTGTGGATTCTGAAATTGTTTAATAGTTGCTGTCTTTTTTTGAATTGTTAATTCTAGCCAATTTTGATAATACAAATTATAAGGATTAAATTTTGAAGCGTGTGAATAGGCGTGTTCCGCGAGATTATAATCTTTTGTATCGTAAAGGCAATGTCCGCGAGTTGCCAAAAATGCGGCAAACTCTTGCGAAGGTGTTAGTGAACCCGATAGTGAACAACGCTTATATGTTTTTGTAAATCTTTTTGTAGAAAATACTTAGGACGAACCTGTAACAGGTAGACGACCTTTCGCCGAAAGGTTTTAAATAATACAATACAATAAACCTACGGTCGCAACGGTTGGGCTTAGTATTGTGTTGTATGCAGTGAGTCCTTCATTTCCGTCCGTCAACAGGGGCAAGTCGGCTATCGCCGACCAACGGTGGGTGAAAACACTTCGGCGAAACGTTGACTACCTTTGGAGTCCATTGATAAACAAATTGACGAATATTCCACTGATAGATTACCAATAGTTTTAAAAAAATAAAACTATTAAACCCAATTAGGAATAAAAGGAAATTTTAAACAGATTATGTTCTACAGTCGATAAATATTCTATAGTCGATAAATTTACCGTAAATATAAAGACTGTAAAAAAGATCATTCCTACGGGATTTTGGATTTTATACTGAGGCGGTATAAAGTAATTAACCCGTTGAAATCAAAAAGGTTAAAACATGTCCAATCCCAAACTGTCCGTCGAGGCAACCACACAACCAATTCAAAAAACCGAATCCAGTGAATTTGATCCTGTGCAGGAAATCAGGAAACTACGCCAAAATCTCACTCACCGCATTCAGGTTCTCCATTCACCCGCCACAACACCTTCAAATACTCCGGTTTCGGTTGTGAACGGAAGCACAACAGAAACACAAGAAATAACAATAATAACAACAACAGAACCAACAGAAAAAATAGAAACAATCAATGATGCCAAAGAACTCGGAATGAATACTTTATTGCCGATAACAGCAGAAAATAAAATAGAAAACAAACAAACGTCTGAATTTCTTCCCAATGAAAATGAATCTGAATTTCCCGCGAATGGACTTGTTCAACAAATTCACCAGGCAAGGCAATTACTCGCCCAACTCCAGGTAACACCACACAATAATAAACCGCCCTCCATATCTGAGAACAACAAACCGAAAAATATTACCGTTTCCAAAACAGAACACTTGGAAACATCGGAACAATTTTTTCCGCCTTTAATAGTATTAAAAATGATAAATACGGTTTTGACATGGTGTGGATTTGTCGGAATTCTTTTTTCATTTCAATATCTGGAGCATGATAACCGTTTCGGCTTGACAATCATTACAGCCGGATTGATATTGATTATCGTTGGTCTTTTAGGACGTTTTTACGCTTTCACTCTTCACAAAAAAAATTCCGATCAATCTTTTGCTCTTTAGGATTCGGTCGTTGTTGACAAAACCCATTTTTGGACAGGATCGATAATAAGGAACAAAAATCCGAAACAACCGCCCAGACAATCGGAATTATATGAATTTTTGATCCGTAAACTGTTTTCTTTTTTAAGCGAATTTTATTATCGAACTCTTATTTTAGCCAAAAAAATATGGCAACAAGAGCCTCTTTCGTTATTGAAATATAAGCCCCAATGAACAATTTTAACAGCGGTATTGCATCCGTTGCTAAAAGCGTTAAGAACATAAATAATGTTGTTAATACAGCATTGTTTAGTCCTTTTTTTTCTTTTTTGCAGATTTTTTAACCAATTTACGCGGCGGCAAATAAAAGTCGTCTTCAAAATCAAAATCATCATCATCATCATCGTTTTCATCGTCATTGGAGGCGATAAATAGTTTTGAGAGAACATCGGATAATGGATTTTTTAGTGTGATTTCCGGTAATTCCGTCAGTAAATCAATCATTTCAAGAGCAGCTTCGGCGGCTTCGGCACCTTTATTCCCCGGTGCAGGATTAAGAGCTTTATCTTTAACCGATTCAATCATTCCGCTTCGGGCGTTTGCCTGTTCGATGGTATCACAAGTCAAAACACCAAATATCACCGGTGTTCCAAAACGCGACGCAATTTCCCCAATCGCAATACTAACCGAACGATTAATATGTTGATCATGCGTTGTTTCCCCCTTAATCACCGCTCCTAAACAAATCACCGCCAGACATTGCGGGTCCTTCGCAAAATAAGAAGCCGCAAACGGTAACTCATAAGCTCCCGGAACCCAAACAATACGAATGTCCTTTTCATGAACACGGTGTTGCCGTAATTTCGCTAACGCCCCATCAAGTAAACGTTGCGTAATTGTTTTATTGAACTTCGCAACTGCAATAGTAATATAACCTTCTGGAGGGGGACAAATTCTTCCTTCAAATATTTGCATGAGTTTGTGAAATGGTTAATGTTAGAGAAGAAACAAAACAAATTCTTGGTACCAGAAAATACAAACAATTTAACCATTGTATAAATAGAGATAATAAAAGTCAACGACGGATAGTAATTTCGCCAACATGTTGTATGATGATAAATAATTATGTTGGATTTTCTTCTAATGAATTTTCGATATTGAACCTTTCACCCAATTTTTTACAGGAGATTCTCATGCACAAAATCATTTTGACAATGACAATGTTTTTTCTTTTTTCTTTTGTTGCATTCGATGTTATTGCGCAAGAAAAATATACTCTTAAAAACCGTTATCCACAAGGAACTTATGAAATGAAAACCGAAATGGATATGGATATGAAAATCAAAATTGGAGAGCAAATTATTCCCAATCATCAGATTCAATCTCAATATCAAGAAATTGTTGTAGAAGCGGTTGAACCGGATGGTTTGCAACAAGTTAATACTGAAATCAAACGAATTGTATTGAAACAAATAATCAACAAACAAGAAATGTTTTTTGATAGTGCCGATGAAAAAAGCCAAAATTCACCGCTTAAAATGTTGGGAGTAATGATCGGACTTAAAACAACAATGACATTTGATCAGGATAGTAAAATAGTAAAGATTGAAGGTCTGGATGAGTTTTTGGAAAAGAGTTCGCAATCTCTCCCGAAACAAGTATCCGAACAACTCAAAAAATTGTTATCCAAACAGGCATTTACTAAAACGTTTGATATTTTACGAGAAGCGATGCCTCAACAACCGGTTACGGTGGGGGAGCAATGGAAATCGGAAAGTATTTCGGAGATTCCTTTTATTGGTAAGGCAAAAACAACGCAAACGAATACACTGAAAGAAATTCAATCAGTTGACGGCAAAGAATTGGCGATTATTGTGTCTCAATCTCGTATTAAGTCGGACACTCCTCAAGAAATGAATATGGCGGCAACCAAGATGACACTGAAAAGTACAGATATTAACAGTGAAAATACCATACAAATGGAAATTAAAACCGGTCTTGTTGTTTCCAACATAACCCAAATAAAAATGAACATCGACATAGAAGCAACTGTCAACAACCAAACCATACAACAAAATATGACCGGTGAAGGAAAAAACACCATGACGATTATCCGAGTAAACTAATAAATTCCTATTTATTGTGGAGAGTGGATAGTTTCGTAGGTGAAGTAATCCCATTCCGGCAGTAATCCGCTTGCGGCACTATCCACTTTCAACTCTCCACGATGCTTCTTGCAATCACTTGATTGATGTTTCATTTTGTTACGATTTATTTAAGAGGTAGGCAACGTTTCATCGAAACGTCGCAACGATTGAGGTTGTTTTGTTCGGAAAATTAGGTAAAATGTGGTTTGTGAAAAATGATATTGAAACCTTGTGAAAATTCCATTGACTAATTATCGTTTGTTGCCTTGCAAATAATGGAAAAGAACATATCTCTTCACCCAACCTCATCACATTATACCGGCAAACTCCACTGACAACTCCACTTATCATAATCCCACCGCATTAGCTTTGAGGACAAACATCACAACAATACTTTCAATTATTTGGGGGTTCATAGAATCTGTGATATCTTGTACCAAAGGATTATCCATTACTGTATTATCTGGGAGTATTTTCTCCCCAGAAATCAGTTGAGGAAAAACAGTAATGCGGAGTAATACATTTAGAGTGTACATCCAATTTCTAACTATTTGTGATAATAAGGATTGCGTAAAAAGTTGGATCAAGTTGCCTTTTTGTTTTTGAGCATTTGGGCAATAATGACCAATTACAATAATGACCAATTATTTTAACCAATTCAATTGAATGAAGAATTTCCAATTTTTTTAACACCTTCAAAGAACTTATTCAAGCCATGTCCACAACATCGACATTAACAAATTTGACTGCTTATCCTGATTCACACGGTTATTTCGGCAATTACGGCGGAATTTACGTTGGTGAAACGTTAATGACTCCGCTGATCGAGTTGAAATCCGCGGCGAAAGATGCTTTTCAAGACAAAAATTTCTGGACAGAATACCATGAATTGTTACATCAATACGTAGGGCGTGAAACACCTTGCTATTTTGCGAAACGATTAAGCGGACATATAAGCAGCCGCTTGACAGCCGCCGCCAATACGGATATTGCAACACAAATATGGCTTAAACGCGAAGACCTGAATCATACAGGTGCGCATAAAGTCAACAACACGGTTGGACAAGCACTTTTGGCACGGCGAATGGGTAAGAAACGATTGATTGCGGAAACGGGAGCGGGACAGCATGGAGTGGCAACGGCAACAGTTGCGGCTTTGTTTGGTTTTGAATGCCGCGTGTTTATGGGACGGGAAGATATACGCCGTCAGCAGCCGAATGTCCAACGTATGGAATTACTCGGAGCCGAAGTTGTTTCCGTCGAATCGGGAACAGCAACTCTCAAAGATGCAATGAATGAAACGTTACGATATTGGAGTGAGGTAGTTAACGATACGTTTTATGTTGTTGGAACGGTTGCCGGTCCTGATCCTTATCCTTGGATGGTTCGGGAGTTTCAAAAGATTATTGGTGAAGAAGCCCGTCGGCAAATGCTTGAATTAACAGGAAAATTGCCGGATTGTCTTCTTGCAGCGGTTGGCGGCGGGAGCAATGCGATGGGAATTTTTTATCCTTTTCTGAACGATAAATCGGTTGAATTGGTTGGAGTTGAAGCGGCAGGTAAAGGATTGGCAACTGGTGAACATGCAGCGTCGATCAATGCCGGTACTATCGGGGTGTTACACGGGGCAAAGTCAATGTTGTTACAAGATAAACACGGTCAGATTCATGAAGCGTATTCTATTTCTGCCGGTTTGGATTATCCCGGAGTTGGTCCCGAACACGCTTTTTTGCACGATATTGGACGTGTCCGTTATGAAACAATTACAGACAACGAAGCACTCGAAGCCTTCCAAACGCTTTGTCGGTTCGAAGGAATTATTCCGGCATTGGAAAGTTCGCACGCTTTGGCGCAAGCATTCAAGGAGACAAAGAAATATCATACAATATTAGTTTGCCTTTCCGGTCGCGGTGATAAAGATTTGCAACATGTTCGTGAAGTATTACAAAACAATAAATCGCAACAAATTTATTAGTAAATTATTAACAAAAATAAACTAAACATAAACAAAAGGTAAAATTCAAAAGGTCATTTACCCTTTTATTATTACCGTGAACAGTTATTCCAAATATATGTTACAAAGCGAAAAAATATCAATTGAGGAGTTACGCTGTCAATTTGATGCAGATGTTGACCGGTTTTCCAACGAACAAACAGGTCAGACAAGTTCGGTGGACGCTCCGCTCATTTTATCCCTTTTTGAAACATCTATTGCCCGAATCCATCCCAACGCTCAACGATTACTTGACATTGGTTGCGGAGCCGGCAATTTTTCGTTGCGAATAACGCGGAAACTTCCGCAATTGAAACTAACGTTATTGGATTTAAGTAACAAAATGCTCCAAAAAGCAAAAGAACGTCTTCTCATGGAAAATTTCACAGTTGAAGAAACAATTCAATCGGATATTGCGCAAGCGGAATTACCGAACGAAAAATTTGATCTTGTTGTTGCCGCTGCGTCACTTCACCATCTTCGGACACAACAGGATTGGAAAAACGTATTTGAACGAATTTATTGTTCACTTATTCCGGGCGGTTCATTTTGGTTATCTGATTTGATACGGCATGAAAATGAAACAATTGAATTATTACAAAAAGAACGCTATGCCGAATATTTGTGCGGATTACGTGACCGGACTTATCAACAGCAAGTTTTTGAATACATTGACCGTTCCGACACACCGGAAACATTACCGTTTCTAATACGAACACTTGAGAATACCGGTTTTCGTCAAATTGATATTCTCCACAAAAACATTGTTTTCGCCGCACTCGTTGCCGTGAAACCATTGTAAAAAATTATATCAGCCGAACTTGTTTCAATTAATAATTTTTCATACTCATAACATTCAAATATTGAGTTTTCGTTTTTTGACAAGATAAACAGAATTTATAGAATTTTAAATAGAGCCGCATAGCGATATGTTTCAATAAAATTGGAACAATAATTTTCAAATGAATGAAAAACAAATTACAGATTTAAAGAGGGCAAAATCTTTACTTGCAAGTTACGCTTTTTTAGCGGAAAATTTGTATAACAATGGTATTGAAATGATTCCTGTGATTTCTTCCGAATATTCAAAAACTCTGAAAGAAAACCTAAAAAAATCAATACCAATCGTTCTGTATATTAAAGGAAACAAAAAAAATAAAAACTATTTCGCGTTGAAAGGAACAAAACAAACTTCTCTTTTTGATTAAAACAAAATATAACAATAATTAGTTTCTTGAATGTTACAACAGAAAGGAAAACGATGACTCGATTAACACAAATTTTTGAAAAAACACGTAACGAAAAACGTGCGGCGTTGATTGGTTACATCACGGCGGGCGATCCTGATATTGAACGGTCGTTTGAAATTATAGATGCTGCATGTGGTGCTGGTCTGGATGTTCTGGAACTCGGTATTCCATTCTC
>JAITBS010000381.1 GCA_031283515.1 Planctomycetaceae bacterium | reverse complement strand
GAAATACACGGCGAAACACCGAATAATCGTGGGCGTTCCGACGCTGTTTGGGAACAACCCGGAATAACCGTCATTGCCGAAATAAAATATCACGCCAAAAAGAAAATCAATACCTTACTTAGGGAAGCAATGAAACAAATTCATGAACAACGTTATTATAACAAATATCTTGGAAGGGTCATTTTGTTGGGGATTGCTTTTTCCGGTAAAAATGTCGGTTGCAAGATGGAAGAATTGGTTCGTGAATCGTGAGTAAAATATCTGATAAATTGTTTCTATAAGATTCAAAAATTGATCATTGACTATTAGACGAACTAACTAAACGATAGGAGCAAACTGTTCGTAAAACCGGACATCTCCGGAGTTGAAGTAACGAATATCACGGATTCCGTACTTCATCATGGCGAGCCGAGTCAGACCAAGACCGAATGCAAAACCGCTAAATTCTTTTGGATTAATTCCTCCAAATTCCAGCACTTTTGGGTGAGTCAAACCGCAAGGAATGAGTTCAATCCATCCATCTCCGCAAGTTGGACAACCGTTTCCGCCGCAAAACAAGCAGTTCAAATCAAGTTCAAATCCTGGTTCGACAAATGGGAAAAAACCGGGTCGTAACCGAACTTTGACTTCACGTTTAAACATTTCACTAAGCAGCGTTTTCATAACACCAATCAAGTTGGCGACTGAAATATCACGATCAACCATAAGACCTTCGCATTGATAAAAGGTATTTTCGTGACTTGGATCGATTGATTCGTAACGGAAACAGCGTCCCGGAAAAATACCGCGAAACGGTGCACCAAATCGTTTCAATGCCCGAACCTGATTCGAAGAGGTATGAGTACGAAGAACCATATCATTTTTCAACCAGAACGTATCTTGCATATCTCGTGCCGGATGGTCGGATGGGATATTGATAGATTCGAAGTTATTAAATTCGGTTTCAGCTTCAGGGCTGTCGAGAACCGTAAACCCCATTCCTTCGAATATTTCTTCGAGTTCCATCTGCACCATACTAATCGGGTGCAACGCCCCAAGCGAACACGACGAACCGGGAACTGTTAAATCAATTAAACGATGAACTTGTGTAGTTACGGTATTTTGAGTGGTTAAACGGTTTAAGGTTTCCTGAATATGTTCTGTTGCAAAATTTTTGAGTTGATTTAGTTTCTGACCGAAATTCTTTTTTTCTTCCGGTGAAAGTTTACTGAAATCGGTTTCTTTCGCAAGATTTGTAATAATACCTTTACGTCCCAGGTATTGAATACGAATTTGTTCAATTTCGTTTTGGGTTTTAACATTTGCCAGAGCTTTTAAAAGTTCGTCTTGAATCATTGGAGCAAAAGAAGTGAAGTAATGAAACGATGTGGAAAAAATTTTACTGTTCACAAGGCGACATTTACAATAACGTTTCTCGTAAATTCCAGAAAATTGTAAACGGGCAAAATAACGATAATTTTTGATAAACACGCCTTGATAAACACCAAAGAAAAAGAAATGATAACGAATTCAACCTTAAATGTAAAGTCTTTTGCACAAAGAATCAAAAGAAACAACTCAAAAGGCAAACAACGAATCAAGAACGAAACCGCTTTATGGAGAAAGGTTACCTATTTTTTATTTATTTCTACACGACCTGTTCTTGCTGATTTCCGCGTGAACATTTACAGTTATCGTAATTCATGGATATTGAAAGACAGCCTGTTGGGCATCATTGTTCACGCTACAACTGTTACAAGAACAAAAGAGAGTTGGAGCAAAAGAAATGCTCCCATGGTATTCGTCAACAGAATTTGGAGGCCCGAAGTTTAAGGGGGAACCTGGAAATTAACTTGTGTGATTCGTGCTATCAAATAGTACGACTATACACGTTGCCAACATCGTTACCGAATCAGGTGCCCATCGGGCTATGTATCGACCCCCCGGATTGTAAATCCGAATCACGAATACCGTGAAAGCATTCACTATACTAACATATCGACCAAAAAAGACAAGTGGGGACAATGTTTTTTATTTTTTCGGGAAATTTGTGAAAGCATTTTTGGGTTCCAAACAATCTTGCTTTTGGGAAGAGACTGAATAATTATATTAAAAGAATCTGCGAACATTCGCGGACTTAATATTTATCTGTGTAATCAGGACAAATATTTGTCGGCAACACTAATATTCGTTTTCTGTAGAGAGCGGTATATTATACCGACAATTAGGGAGATTTTGCTGTTTTTCCCGTGCTTGCTGTTGACTTTCCTGACGGATTTTTTGGCTCAGTACCGCCGCATCATACCAAGTAAAACTCAACTCCGGATTCGATGCATAACGCCCCAAAATACGAAGCGTCTCCGCACGATGGCTCTCGTTGTAGAGGAAAACATAACGCTCCTCACCTTTAACTAACGCCAATACATTTATGTCCTGACTCACGGTCTTGTTTCCTTTGTCGGCTGATACAGAATGGTCACTTTCCATCGAAAGCGTGATATGTTGGGTATTGTTTTTCATGATCTTACGAAAATCGGGTAAAAATAACTTTTCGGCATGAAAAACTGTGTTGTGGTTGTTATCGGACAACTTTCGATTGCAATTTCAACCGTTTTGACACAATTTTTCTTTTTCGCCCCTAAAATAAATACTGTTTTCCTAACGGAATGAATAATCCTTATATTTTAAGCAAATAATTGACAGTAAGTCGTAAATGGTTTCTGTGAAAATAAATAATGAAAACATAAACCAGTGTGTTACTCTCCTCACTATTAACAAAATAATTACGATCTGTTTATGTTATCGTTCATTCATTTTTTGTATTTTTACAAAAACGCTGCTTTTTACTATTCGTTAATCTTTAACTCTATGACAATTATAAATGTAACTATCAACTAAAATGGTCGTTCACCGCCTTGCCAAGGTTTCCATTGCCGCGTCACTTTTTCGGCAGTTCCTGCGCCGCCGCGTGCCGAGAATATCTCCCAAATGTGAAGACGGCAACAAAAACCAATAAATTCGCTGCGATTGTTTAAGATCGATTGTTTTCCGGCAATTCTTTTATCATCCCGAAACAAAAAATCATAATCGTACAACGCCTGCATCAATTCACTGTCGTTACCGTTGTAAACATTGATATGACTGATAAATGGGGCATCACTTTTTATTTCCCGTTTAGGACGTTCCGGTTCGGGAGTTTCTGGGATAAACCCTCGCGGATCAGGCCAATCGGTCGGTAAACCGGGGAAACGATTCGGTTCTCCCATGACCATCCCAGGTTGACCCTCAACCGGCATTCCGGGCATGAAGGGAGACATTGGCAAAACCGGTTGGATCGGTTGATTGATCCAACCATATTGAGCAAGCTCTTCCGGTGTTAAATTGGGCGGCTGCGGAAAACCGGCGTAATGACCTTGATACATCCCGAAATTGCTCTGATTTTGCTGGAACAAAGGATATTGATTTTGATCTGACCAGGGATTTTGATTAGGTTGTTGTGTTGTTTCACTTCGCCAAGGTCCGGCATGGAGCGGGTGAGGCATTTCCAAAGAGAACGTAACAGCTTCTTTTCGTTGGTCTTCAGCGGAAAGCGGCACCGCTTCAGGAATATACGGAACACCCGTCTTTTCAAGCATTTTGTTAATAGATCGTTCCTGACAATATTCGGCATATTGAGAAAGAATTGATTCGTCCGATGTTTCCTTGCCCATATTGTTCGGAATCTTCCCAGCCGCTAACCGTATCGGATTTTCCCGTTTGGCGGATTTCGGTTCCTGAGGTTCAAAATAATAATCAGGCGGAGTTTCCGATTCTGTTTCGTTTGGCGATTTTTTTTCTTTCTTTTTCCGTTCAGCAGGAGAAAGAGCCGGTTCATATTCCGGTGTTTGCGTTTTTAGTTGTGCAGCGGCAAGTTCCATCTCGGCGAGAAGTACAACTTTGTCGGGAATAAACTCTTCATGTTCCGTTCCCCACGGCAAATTCGAACCGGAAGGAACAGGATGAAAATAAGGATTCACCGAATACCATTCCGTTTCAAATTTGACAAACGGCGGATAATTCATACTAAAACCATGTATTTTTCCAATCACAACGGCATCCGCATTAAGTAATTGAGCAAGATAACGAATATCATCAATCGATTCAAATCTGGGTAAATCGTTTTGCAACATAGTTTCTTCGACAATTTTATTGGCGATTACCCGAAAACCGGGAATTTTTTGGAGTTCATTACTGAAAACACGAGCAAATTCGCGACCATTGACATTTGGGTTGTCCGTGTAATTGTAAAACGGTACAACTGCAATACTTTGAATTTGCGGAAACGGATTATGAAGTGTCGGTTTATACCGTATGACCGGCATGATTTCACAACCGGCTTGTACGAAAACCGTTAAAAGCAACAACAAAATAAACAGTTTGGGCAGTTTCATATTGTCTCATACAAACATTCGGAAAATCCGCTACAACTCAAATAATCGGCAAAAACGACAAAGTTTCTCCAGTTTATTTTTCACAAACCTCAAAATTTAAGTAGTGAGTGGAGAGTGTCGCAAGCGGAGTAATACCATTTCGGCAGTAATCCGCTTGCGCAACTATTAACTATTAACTATCCACTATTAACTATTAACTGATCTTGCGAAACACCTAGAAAATTCGCTAAAATCGGAATTTTTTCTTTTTTTTTGAATAAATTCACTAAAGTTTTACGAATATAGTTGACAATCTTAGCTGTTCGGTATAGACTGGGTATAAGTTAATTGAATTGCGTCATTCAAGAGGAAGCTTTTTGACGAACTCTTGAGAATGATTTTTTTCACTGTTTTTTCTAAATTGGATTCTGAATTGGACAGTGAACAACATCGAGACGCTTCCTAAGAGATATTTTTAAGACAACGAGCCTGC
>JAITBS010000641.1 GCA_031283515.1 Planctomycetaceae bacterium | reverse complement strand
TAATCGTACAATAGGATAAATTACCGTAAATTTCAAAAAATCGCTGTACAAAATCAAAAAACGCATTTTAAAAATAAATTTACAATCTTAATTTTCGTTCAATATATCTTGCAGTCCGCACTAATTCGTTACTATCAAATGAGTTAAGCGACTGCGAGTTACAAAAAATACGAAAATCCGGAAATTCAACAGGAACTAGGTAGTGGAGTGAATAAAAGTGAAGCCTTACACAATGCTAAAGTCAATGCGCTTGCCAATGGCTTAGGAGAGGAATTGTTTCGTAAAGAAGTTGGAACAATAGGCAGTGTTACCATTTCTAATGATAGCGGAGATAAGACAACAATGTCACAAGATGAAAAAGAAAATTACACAAAACAAGTACAAGGTCGGGTCAGTGATGTTGAAATTATAAGCGAATCACAATCAACCGATGGTTTGTACAATATTACTATTAAGGCAAAAGTTTTAATGAACGCTAATAGAGAAAAGAAATAAATCAACGTTATAAATAAAATCACTAGCGTCCAATTATAAATCGAATAGCAGCAATTGTTTGTGTTCTGTGTTCTGTTTTGTTTGGTTATTTTTTTGTGAAAATGCTTGAAAAATAGGCATTTTTTCGAATATTGTTACACTCAAAATGTGTAGAATTTCATTAAAAGTTTGAGGCAAGCCCAGACGTTTTTTTATTATCGCCATCAACAAATAAACACAGACAGCAATCCCAATTTGAGACCGAACCGTGTTGTCACTTCTGCCAAAAAAAGTTTGTAACCGTTCACGGAAATTCGGCTATTTTTTAGTCTTTATAACTTGTTATGTTGTAAAGAATTACAACAGTGTTTGTAAAATGAAAAAAATACAAACATTCAATTTGACATTATCGTTTTATTTATTGTGTTGATTTTTAATGTTTATTTAAATATTAGACAAATACAAAAAACGATGTAAATCTATAAATATCAACGTATTATGACAATTTGTTAAAATTTTATTATGTTTGACAAAATTATCACTATCAAACAAAACCGTTAAAATGACCGTGAACGGTTACAAAAGTTTTTATGTGGAGGTGTTGCTTGATCCATTTGAAAAACAATTCAACATGCCAACGATTTTTATACAACAACGCCATCGTCTCGGCAGATGCAAACATGTTGTTCGTCAGGAAGATTAATCGCTTACCCGTTTCCGCATCAATGTACTTGATACGCCGTATTAATTCAGGATACTTTTTTTTCATTCTCTTTCCTACCAAACGAACTTTTTGAACGATAAACAAAGATCGATCGTTGTCGAATCCAACGCATAGACACCGTCATTGATGTCCAATTTGAGTTGATCTTTTTTATAAAGTAACACGGTGTCATTGATGAGACCATGAGCAAAATCATAAAATATGTTCCAACGGCGATGATGAGGTACGTAGGCAAGATTACTTTTTTTAATAGGGGCGTGTATTCCAATAGGATATCAGTGATGCGAGAACGCATTTAAGCATAATACCATTTCTGACAGACTGCTTCGATTGGTTATTTGTGCAAAAATCATAACGCGAAAAAATTGGTTGCAATCAAACGAATGTATTTTGTAATCGCCTCGATAACGATCAACACAAGTTTGGAAACGCCGCCAAGGAACAAATTCCATGAGCTGCGAAAAAATCATTTTACCTTCGTACATAAAATCCCCCCTGAACAAAATAGCCGATTTCGGAAAAATTAATTTCAAGTCGTTACAGGTACTTTTCAAGTCATAAACACCATAAAATAAATAACTTCAATAACATTCAAACAAAAAACATTTGGACGCTAGTGATTTTTGGCTTTGTATTTCTCAATATCTGAATTGAGTTGTTCGACCAAATAAAAAAACTCACAAAAATCTATTTTTTTAATTTGGAATCATGTTTTTTTCGTCTCTCATTGACTTTGTTTTTGCTAACTAATTCTAATACTTCTTTAGGAAAATCAATATTAGTAACATTTTCTTCAATTTGTACACAATATAATCTCAAATATTCCCCCGAATCAAATCTAATCATTTTTTTCCAAAGCCAGTCACTTTCATCTTTCCATTCTTGAATTTCTTTGAACAGTATTTTTGTATCAGGACATTTCAAATAAGCGTCAATACTTTTGCCTAACCAAACAATACTATTATTATTTGTATTTATATTACTTGATTCATAATAAAACTTGGTCGCTTCAATTGTTACAACATTTTCATAACTATTCTTTTTAATTCTACTAAATGATGCAGGAATTCCTTCTTCTAATAAATATCCATCCAATTTGTCATCAATTGCAAAAACAGGCGGGCGTGCCAAGATGAAAGGAAAGTAATAGAAATAACGAGTGTTGTTTAATTCCATTTCTTCTTTGCCCGGCACGGTAGGTTCCTTAGTGGTTTGGCAACATACATAGACACTTTTACCACTTTGTTGAGCGATTACAAAAAAAACTTCGTTATTTTCTGTCTTGTTATGTTTACTTGGTGAATTTGTCACAGAAACAGACAAAAGATATTTTCCCTTTGATATTTTAGATTCAATCTTTACTTCAACAAATTTGATTTCAAAATCATTGTGAGTATTGGGGTAAGAAAGTGGTATTGATGCATAAGACTGTGGTCCCCCAATCATACCTTCTTTAGGATAAATGAGTAAAAAATGTTTTTTTTCACCTACTACATAAACATCTTCTATTTTTTTATCACTACCAAGTAAAAAATTTTCGAAAATACATAGTGAAAAAATAAATAGAGTAAAGAGCAGATAGCGTGAATTTTTGACTCCTTTTTTGTACATTTTTTTATCTTCGACACATCGTACAGTTAATCCGGTTTCGGTTTTTGTATTGGCGATTAAGTTGATTACAGTTGCCAAGTCAATGAGTGACCGCCCGCGCCAATTCTTGCTGATGTACAAAAACAGACGATGTTCTACCTTATTCCATTTACTTGTCTCGGGCGGAAAATGATGAACGATTATGTCCAATCCCACTTCATCCGCCAATTTTTGTAATTCGTATTTCCATAATTTAGTACGGTAACTATTACTCCCGCCGCAGTCGGCAGTGATGGTCTTCGCCTTCGCGGCGTTTGCGGTTCGACTGTAAGGAGTAGCCCAATTGCTTCAACAATTTCCGTACAGTAGTGATGCCGACGTTGTGTTTCGCTTCTTGTAACGCCGCAACAATTTTTGCCAAACTTTTGCTCGTCCAGAGAAGGGGAGTCATCGGGTCACCGCGAGTAAACGGGTCAAGAATCTGTTGGAGGTCGGACAAAAGTGTTACGTCGGTGTCTGTTTTCTTTTTTCGTCCACCGCCGGGTTGACGAATACGTTGTTGGACGGAAGGAGATTGTTCCAACTCCGCAAATCCTTTTTTAAGGGTCAAGTAACCCATACCGGTTGCGGCACGAACTGCATTGATACCACCGCGACCAATCGATTTCGCTTCCGCTGCTGCCCAAACTCGTTTAGAACGTTCATCAAAAAATGCCTGAATGCTCTTGTACTTTTCGTAAATTGTTGTTATCTGCACTTTGTCCATAATAAAGATTATAGAAAACTACAAACCACAACACAATAGCAATCTCAGGGAATGTTATTGACGCATGATGCCTAATAGTTGCGCAAGCGGAGTAATACCGTTTTGGTAATAATCCGCTTGCAACACTATTCACTATTCACTCATAACTATTAACTTGCCACTGCCCCTGTCGGGGTGAAAATCGAAAAACAATAATTCCACTGATAGATTACAATAAAAACAGAATTTTAAAATACAATGTGTATAATAATGTTTCCATGATTTTTTATTGTGTTTTGGTTTATGCAATCTTTTTTGACCTTTTATGGGATATATGAAACATTGGGGTCAATGGATTCGCAATATCGAGCCATAAGATCGGCAGCATAGTCGATGTCGTGTAATGAAATAACTTCGACCGGAGTGTGCATATACCGGTTGGGAATACTCATCAGCGCAGTAGCAACACCGCTTCGATTGACCTGAATAGAACCAGCATCAGTTCCGGTGATTTTTCCCTCAGCTACCATCTGCACCGGTATCTCATTCTTTTTCGCAATATCCACTAAGGCATTGACAAGTTTTGTTGTCATATTAGGACCACGGGTTAAAACAGGTCCGCCGCCAAGTTTTACATCACCATTCTGTTTCTTTTCAACGGTGGGACAATCTGTTGCAAAAGTTACATCTGTTGCAATACCAATGTGCGGATCGATTCCGAAGGCACTGGTTCGCGAACCGCGCAAACCAACTTCTTCCTGCACCGTCGAAACCGCAAACACACCGACATTCAGTTTTGACGGATCAATACGCCGCAATGCCTCCATCACCACCCAAACACCAGCTTTATCATCAGTTGCAGGAGCGGCAATGAGATGATTAAGCATTTCACGATACTCCAACTCCACCGTTACCGGATCACCAACACAAACATAGTGTTCGGCATCGGCTTTATCTTTGGCTCCAATGTCAATCCAGAGGTCTTTGATTTTCGGAACTTTTTTCCGGTCTTCGTCGTCCATGAGGTGAATTGGTTTTTTCCCGATAACTCCATCAACAGGACCTTGAGCCGTCCAGATTTTAACACGAACACCAACCAGATTTTGAATATCCCAACCGCCAACAGTTAAAATATACAGATAACCTTGTTCGTCAATGTAATTAACAATCAAACCGATTTGGTCGCAATGACCCGCCAGCATCACCCGAAGTGAAGCGTCCGGATTCCGTGCAGCGATGACATTGCCGTGAACATCCGTGCGAATTAAGTCGGCAAACGGTTGGGTGTAATCGCGGACAAGTTGCTGAACCGGTTCTTCAAAACCAGTCGTACTTGGTGTTGTCAAAATGTTTTTCAGAAAATCTTTAGCCTGAAGGTTCATAAAATTAAAGGGTAAAATGTTCAAATTGATAAAAATAGAAAGAGCGATTGATACTTAAACTACATATAAATTGAACTGCGTTATTGTTTACAATTCCTTACGGAGTCTGATTGAAATACTCCTTATTTATTGACACATTGAGCTAAGTATAAAACGGATTATACCGTCTAATACTCTCTCTTTCAAGACACAGAATAGTTGAGAGCGGAAAGTGGAAAGTGTTGCCGGCGGAGTGATGGTGTTTTGGCAGTAATCCGCATTGTGACTCTCTCTGCTATTCACTCAATTGTCCTTTCAGGACGGAAGATAAATAAAAAGATTGGTAAAATCCCCCAAACCGATACGGAATGAGAATGCTCCCTTTAAGAATTGGTGTTAAGTTGTCGGAAATTCTCGATATTCTCCGAGAATATGAAGGTTTTTTGTAAGCGGCAGAATCGCATCTAACGCCTTTGTGTAGCGTAAATAATCAAAAAACGTCAGATCAACATAGAATAAATATTCCCACGCTGCTCCAACCATTGGAAACGATTGAATTTTCGAAAGATTCATCGAATAAAAAGAAAGAACCGCAAGAACCTGTGATAAACTACCAATTGTGTGCGGAAGTGCAAAAACAATGGATGCTTTACTTTTTTCTTCGTTGGCAAGACCGGAGAGGTCTGATTGAGCTAGTACAAGGAATCGCGTAAAGTTTTGTTTATCGGTTTCAATGGCTTCAGCAAGTATTGCCAAACCGTAAATTTTTGCAGCTTCACGGCTACAAATCGCAGCATGATGTTTTAGATGTTGTTTGGTGATTTGGCGTGCGCTGGTTGCCGTATCTTCTT
Organism: Planctomycetaceae bacterium; assembly: GCA_031283515.1. Lineage (GTDB taxonomy): Bacteria > Planctomycetota > Planctomycetia > Pirellulales > Thermoguttaceae > WRKP01. The sequence continues at coordinate 8,421 of JAITBS010000641.1, read as the reverse complement.
TTTCGACAATTTGTACGGAATGGAGAGTACTAAGAAAGTCTTCACATTGCATTAGGGCAATGGGATGCGAACCAATGGTTTTAATCTCTGAAATGGTTGTTTCCGGCAACGCGGCTAAACAATGGGAAATACGCAATTTATATTCTCCGATGACGGTTAATCCGCTTTTGCGAATCAATTCATGATTTTGTAACAAACTTCCCGCAATTGTGTTCTCAATTGCCATCACTCCAAAGATTTCCGGTTGACTCTGGACAACCGAAATAACATCCCGAAACGTGTCGCAACCAATAAGATCAATTTCCTCCTTACAGAAAAAATTCCGTGCGGCAATCTCATGGTAAGAACCAATAATACCTTGAATCGCAACTTGTTTTTGCATATCTATAATTATTCACACATTTTGTGAGAATACGAAATAACCAAAATAATTAAATGAACAAAAAATTAAAAACAAAAATGATTATAAGAACTAAATTTATATCTTATTTATGGTTGGCAATCAAGAGGTAGGCAATGTAACTGTTTATTTTATTAACTGTTCAAATACTTAGTTCAAATAGTCCGCCGATTTTCGCTGATTTTTAAAAAGTTTGTAATCTACCAGTGGAATATTCGTCAATTTGTTTACCAATGGACTCCAAAGGCAGCCAACGTTTCGCCGAAAGGTCGCCTACATGTTAATTGCCTACCTTGTAATTTCCAACTGTAAATAAATTCAAAAATATTCCACTGAATAGATTACCGTCAATCTAAGATTTTCAGCCTGCCCAACACGGAAAGCCCATTCCCAAACACCTCAACTCAAACACTCTGATTAAGAATACAAGGAAAATCAGTTCTATTATTTCAGGAAGTGAGTTGTTAGGAACTCTTTATTTACCATTTGGATTTGATATAATTTGTCAAGGATGATTAAATCAAATTGTAAATAAATTGAGTATTTGTAACTGTTTAGTTCAAATATCAACACAAACTCTGCTCACTCCATAGATAAGTTTTCTTTATGGGATTGAAATTGAAAAGTCCGATTTATTTCAGTTTGGGTATTATCCTTAAATTTATACTAACAATTCAACCATTAACAACAAAACAACCCACAAGTAACTATGAATAATTCGATTATGGTGGAAGAACGTGTTCATTTTCCTGTAGCCGAAGCCTCGTATCCGCTTTTTATTGGAATGAATTTTGGCGGTACGTATTTGAAGATTGGAATTGTCGATCAGGAAGGACGCACTGTTTCCTATTTTGCCACACCTCACCATGCCGAACTCGGACCAGAAAAATCAACCAAACATGCCGCACAGGCAGTTCTGGAAGCAATTGAGAAAACCGGTACCGATATTAAGTCTATTATTTCCGCTGGCTTCAGTTTCCCCGGTTCACTCAATCCCCGCACCGAAAAATTACATCGTCCTCCCAATATTCCCGATTGGCAAGGCTATCCAATCACAGAAAAATTAGCAGAATATTCCGGTCTTAACTCTGTTATTTTCTGTAACAACGCCAATGCCGCTGCTTACGGTGAATACTGGATCGGTGCTGCCAAAGGAACTCATAGCGTTTGTTTACTTCTTCTTGATAAGGGAATTGGTTGCGGTATTATTGTTGAGGGTCGTGAAATCAAAGGAGCCAATGGATTTGGCGGTGAGTTCGGACACATGATTGTTGACCCTTCACCTGGGGCGCGTTGGTGTAATTGTCTTCAACAGGGACATCTGGAGGCTTATTCCAGTGCCACTGCGGTTGCCCGACGAACACGGGAATTGCTCGAAGTCGGTCTCAATTCCTCACTCAAAATTCATGACGATACCCCACTCGACGCCATTCCCCGAATGGTCTATGAAGAGGCAGAAAAAGGTGATGAACTCGCAACACAAATTATCCTTGATACTGCACAGTTTCTGGGACTGGGAATTGTTACGTTGCTTCACACGGTTGATCCCGAATGTGTTTTGATTGGCGGCGAAATGATGTTTGGCGGAAAAGGGTCACGCATCGGCGACAGGTTCCTTGCACGGATTCGCGAAGAAATCGATAAACGGGCGTTGAAAGATTTAGCGGAAAATCTCAAACTTGATTTTGCGCAACTCGGTTCTTTTGCCAGTTATATTGGTGCCGCCGGACTGGCACGCGAAGAATCACAACTTTTTTCGGTTGTCGAAGAATAATTCGTACAAAATTTTCAACTATTTATGAGTTTTTTCTCCAAGATATTCGGTAAGAGCAAATTGAATTATCGGAAACGTTACGAATTACTTCATTCGGCGATTTCCGGTACGATGTCACAAGTTTATCGGGCTCGCGATAGGGAAACCGGACAACTTGTTGCTTTAAAAATTCTCGACATGAAGAAAACCACTGCAGTGGAAGCCCGTTTCAAAGGACAACACAAACCAACAGAAGGGGAAATTGCAGTGTTGTTTAATCACCCGTATATTGTCAAAACTTTTGAGCAAGGATTGACAACAGAAGGGGAACAATATTTAGTGATGGAATATCTTGAAGGAACCGGTCTGAACAATGTTCTCATGGTTCAGCAAGACCTTATGGCTGGAGCGCGTGTCTTTTATATTCGTCAGGTGGCGGAGGCGTTACAGGAAGTCCATAACAAGGGGTTTATCCATCGTGATATTTGTCCGCGTAATTTATTGTTTGTTGGTGACGGAACGGTTTTGAAGCTGACTGATTTTGGTTTAAGTGTTCCGAACCGTCCGCCGTTCACTGATCCCGGAAATCGTACAGGAACGGCGAATTATATGGCTCCCGAACTGGTTCGCCGGAAACCAACGGATATTCGGCTTGACGTTTTTTCTTTTGGTGTTACAATTTATGAAATGTGTACTCGGCAACTTCCTTGGCCGCGCGGTGACAGCGGCAACGCCGCTATGTCGCACAGCGAACCGCCTATTCCCATTCTTGAATTTCGTCCGCAAATTAATAAAACGCTTGCTCGTGCAATTCACAGTTGTATCGAACCGGATGTTTCAAAACGTTGTCCCAATATGAAACAATTCCTCCAAATGATTGCCAAAGCCGAAAACGAAGATGAATAACAAAATACGTAACATTTTGTTTCGTCAACAAAGTCCGCAGATAACGCAGAATTTCACAGATTTTCGCAACTATTTTGTCCGCAAATTACGCAGATTTTTAGGAATTATTTTGGCGATAATTACGAAACAAATAAAAAGAGAACAAACGAAACGTTAGGAAACATTTTTTATTTTGATACGTAAAATATGATGCATTATAATCGAATAAGAAGAGTATATCCTGATACCTCTGTTGTTGGCGGTATATTCGACGATGAATTTAGAAAACAAACGTATCCTTTTTGGAATGCCGTTAGCAATTGCGAAATCCAAATTATTGTTTCCGATATTCTTGAAAAAGAATTAGAACTTGCACCAAAACAAATTGCAGTTTTTTTTGAAAATTTGCCGGAATCACAAAAAGAATATGTAAAGGCAACAGAAGAATCTGATTCTTTGGCAGATCAGTATATTGCCGCAAAAGTTGTCGGACAAACAAGTCGAGATGATTGCAGGCATATTGCTATTGCAACAATTAGCCATGCAGACGTACTTGTTAGTTGGAACTTCAAGCATATTGTTAATGTTAACCGGATATGCGGCTATAATGCCGTTAATATGTTGTTTGGTTATCCTCAAATAGAAATTCGAACTCCAAGCGAGGTGGTTTATGAAACATAAAATAGAAATCCCGCAACCAATAAATGGTTTCAGTTGTCTGAAAATGAAACAGGAAATTCAAGAACAAATTTATAAAGAAACTAAAAAAATGTCAAAAGAAGAAATCCGCGAATATTTCCAAAGTAAAAACAAACAACCACTGCAAGAAACCGCCGCTTTTTATAACGAAAAACATCCTAACTAATCTGTTCAAATGAATATGCGTACAATAATGTAATTATCTATTTTTAGTCCGCAAATTACGCAGATTTTTAGGAATTATTTTTTGTAAGAATTACGAAACAGATAAAAAGTGAACAAACTAAAAATACGGAGATTTGTAATATATCAGTGAAATTTTTGTTTTTCGATTTTCACCCCGCAAGGGGTGTGATTTTCATAACCGCAGGTCATCGACCTGCGGATGGACACCATCAACATTTTTCTGTCTGAAAGACAGAATTTTAATAATCGAAGGTGTGATTCGGATCGTTTAGTTTCGTCTTTCAGACGATGTTGAGGAGAGATGTTTACCGTAGGTCGCGCTTCGCTTGACCTACGGTTATGAAAATATCACCCCTTCGAGGTGAAGAATCAAAAATAATAATTCCACTGATATATTACGGAGATTTTATTCAATTTCAATTTCAATAAACGTTTTAAAAAATCTGCGTCATCTGCGGACTACTTAAAAATCCCGTCAAAATCTGTCTATCATGTCAAAAAACAAAAGTATTACCAATAATCCAAAACCAACATGAATATTCGATCCATTATCCAACAAATAGGTGATGTTAAAAATTCCGAACGTGACAAAGGTTTACGTTTTGAGGAAATAGTACGGATTTTTCTTTTGAACGAACCGGAATACAAAACGCAATATAAAAACGTTATCCTTTGGTCGAAATGGGACAAACGTTCAAACGCTGATACGGGAATTGATCTTGTTGCGGAAATGCGTGACGGTTCAGGATTTGTTGCGGTTCAATGTAAATGTTACGGTGAAGATTACAAAATTCAAAAGCCGGATATTGATTCGTTTCTTGCCGCGTCGAGCAAGAAAGATTTTGTACGCCGGATTCTTGTTGCAACAACTGATCTTGGTAAAAATGCCGAAGACGCTATTCAAGACCAAAATCCGCCGGTTCATGTTGTCGGTTTGTCTGATCTTGAGAGCAGCCAAATTGATTGGGACGAATATTTTGATAACAATAAAATCCGGCTTAAACCCAAGAAAATAGTGCGTCCTCATCAAACGGAAGCAATCAACGCTGTTCTTGAAGGTTTTCAAACTGCTGATCGCGGACAATTGATAATGGCTTGCGGAACGGGAAAAACGTTTACGTCGTTAAAGATTGCGGAGCGATTGGCGGGCAAAGGCGGACTTGTTTTATTTCTTGTTCCGTCGTTATCGTTAATGTCTCAAACGTTACGCGAATGGTTAGCAGAGTCGGAGATTCCGTTGCAATGTTATGCGGTTTGTTCTGATGAAAAAGTGGGCAAGCACGACGAAGATGACCCGTTAAGTTCCGACGATCTTGCAATTCCCGCAACAACAAATGCGAAAGCGTTGGCGACAGCGTTGGCGAAAGATTTTAGCGATAACTCAAATATCCGAGATAATAAATTGACGGTGATTTTTTCGACATACCAATCAATTAACGTTATTAATGAAGCGCAAAAGAAGGGTGTTTTGAAATTTGATTTAGTGATTTGCGACGAAGCGCATCGAACAACCGGTTCGGCGCAGGCAAACGAATCTCAATTTGTTCGCGTTCATGACCGTGATTTTATCAAGTCGAAAAAGCGGCTTTACATGACGGCGACGCCGCGTTTGTATTCTGCGGAAACGAAACGCAAAGCCGCAGACCAACAAAGTACCGTTTGGTCAATGGACGACCCGCAACATTTTGGCGGTGTGTTTTATTATCTTGGATTCTCTCAAGCGGTGGAGCAGGGATTATTGTCCGATTATAAGGTTATTATTCTTGGTGTTGACGAGAATATTGTTTCGTCGTCTTTTCAAGTTGCGATCCGGAAGCAATTGAACAAGCGTGAATTACCGTTGGTTGATCCGGCGAAAATTGTCGGTTGTTGGAATGCGTTATCCGGCAAGGTTAAAAATCAGAAGTTGTCGAGTCTGAAACGTGCGGTTGCGTTTACTACGTCGATAAAACAATCGGAACAATTTCAGTTGCAATTTCAGTCAATTATCGACGAATATTTAACAAACGCACCGGAAGATTCTAAAACGTTACAGTGTAAAATCGAACATGTTGACGGGACGATGAATTCGCTTTTACGCAACAAGAAATTACAATGGCTCAAAGACAAGCCGCCGAAAAACGAGTGCCGGATTTTATCGAATGCGCGTTGTTTATCGGAGGGTGTTGATGTTCCGGCGTTGGATGCGGTGATTTTTTTAACGCCGCGAAAATCGAAAGTTGACATTGTTCAATCGGTTGGTCGTGTTATGCGGAAGGCGGACGGGAAAAATTACGGTTACGTTATTTTGCCGGTTGTTATTCGGTCGGGCGATAATCCGAATGATTTTTTGGATTCAAACGAAACTTACGCCGTTGTGTGGGAAGTTTTGCAAGCGTTGCGCGCTCACGATGACAGATTCCAAAATATGATAAATATCATGGAATTAGAACAAACGAATCCTGAAAAAATTATTGTCGATTTTATCGGACGCGAAACAGGAACCAATGCGGCGAAAACTGAATTGGAATCGGGTCTAAAACAGCAAGAATTTGTGTTCTCTTTCGACGATATTAACTTGTGGAAAACGTGTATTCTAGGCGAAATTGCGGCACGGTGCGGAGAAAAACGGTACTGGGAAGATTGGGCAAAAGATGTTGCGGAAATTGCTCAAAGGCATTGCGAACAACTTCGGTACTTGGTTGACACGGAGGAACACAAGGACGATTTTCATGCTTTTCTGTATCACTTGCAAGAGAACATCAACGACAATGTTACAGAAGACGAAGCGGTTGAAATGTTAGCGCAACATATAATTACGAAACCGGTTTTTGATGCGCTTTTTGGCGGTTCGGAATTTTCGCGGAATAATCCGGTATCGTTAGCTTTAGACCGTGTTATCAATTTGTTGGAAAATGTAGAACGCGATACGTCGTCGCTTGCGGGTTTTTATAGAAGTGTGCAGAGCCGCGTTAAGGGCGTTCAAACGGCGGCGGGAAAACAACGAATCATTTTAGAATTGTACGATAAATTTTTCAAAGCGGCGTTTCCGAAAATGTCGGAACGATTGGGAATTGTTTACACGCCGATTGAGGTTGTCGATTTTATTCTGTACAGTATCGACTCTATTTTGAAAACAGAATTCGGCGGCGGATTCGACACAAAAAACAACGATATTCTTGACCCGTTCGCAGGTACGGGAACGTTTATTGTGCGTTTATTGCAAAGCGGATTGATTCAGCCGAAAAATTTACGGTACGAATACGAACATGAAATTCACGCCAATGAAATTGTGTTGTTGGCGTATTATATTGCGGCGGTAAATATTGAAAATACGTTTCACGAAGTTATAGGCGAAAAAGATGGAAAATACACGGCGTTTCCCGGAATCGTGTTGACGGACACGTTTCAGATGTCGGAGGGAACGCAAAGGGAATTTGTTGAAACGTTTCCGATAAACAGCACGCGGGCAAAAAAACAAAAGGACAAAAAAATTACAGTTATTCTAGGAAATCCGCCCTATTCCGCCGGACAAAAAAGCGAAAACGATAATAACAAAAATCTAAAATACCCAAAACTTGATCAACGAATTTCTGAAACTTACGCCGAAACAACAAATGCAACAAATAAAAATTCACTTTACGATTCGTACATTCGCTCAATTCGCTGGGCTTCCGACAGAATTGATAAAAAAGGAATTATCGGTTTCGTAAGCAACGGTTCGTACATCGACAGTAATGTTGCAGACGGTTTACGAAAATGTTTAGCAGAAGAGTTTACAGATATTTACGTTTTCAATTTACGCGGAAATGCAAGAACTTCAGGTGAACAACGCCGCAAAGAAGGCGGCGGAATTTTCGATTCAGGAAGTCGCGCGCCGATTGCAATTACAATATTTGTCAAAAATCCGAATCAAAAATCTGAAGATTGTAAAATTCATTATTACGACGTTGGAGATTATCTTGATCGCGAAACGAAATTAACAAAACTCAATGAATTAAAAAATATCGAAAATGTCGATTGGCAAATCATCACGCCAAACCAAAAACACGATTGGATAAATCAGCGTAAAGAAGATTTCGATTTGTTATTTGCTCTTGGCGATAAAAAAAATCAAAATGAAATTTGTATTTTCGATGTTTATTCGCGAGGTCTTGCTACTGGTCGCGATGCTTGGTGTTATAATTTTTCAAAAAAGAAGTTGTCAAAAAATATGAAACGCATGATTGATTTCTACAACGAACAACGCGAAAAATATCAAGAGCATAAAAGACTTTTGAAAAAAGGTGCAGAATCCGTTGATGATTTTATTGATAACGATTCGACAAAAATAAGTTGGGATCGGGAATTAAAAATTTCATTTCAAAAATTACGTGTTTTTCAATTTGAAAAATCATCAATTATTAAAGGAATGTATCGTCCTTTTTGTAAATCTCATCTTTATTTTAATCGTAATGTAAACAGTATGGTTTATCAAATGCCTAAAATTTTCCCTAATTCTGAAGCGGAAAATGTGGCG
>JAITBS010000271.1 GCA_031283515.1 Planctomycetaceae bacterium | reverse complement strand
ATATCTTAATCTCCAACTTCCCAGAAGACAATGTTACCCCAAAAATAGAGTGTCGGCAAGTAGTGAAACCGTCACCGCCCGCAGATTACGATAATTATTTGTCCGCAGATTACGCCGATTTTCGCATGTGAATTATTCACTATTCACCACTAACTATTAACTACAACCGACCTCATTTTCACCTCATTTTCACAACAAAACAACCTCAGTAGCCAATGGACAACCACACACGTCAACCTCATTACCTCATTACCTCATTGTTTATTCGTTTTTTTACTCATTTAATGAGCTAATGAGGTTGTTGTTTCTATAATCTTTTTTGCTACTGAGGTTGTTTTGTTCGGAAAAATTAGGTGAAAATAAGGTTCGCCAGCGGGATTATTACCCAAACGTTATTACTCCGCTTGCGAACTCTCCACTATCCACTCTCCACTATCAACTACTCAATGGCATTGAATAATTACGAAAAAATGAACGCGGACAACAAAAAAACATGTCCTCTCTGAATTTTCAAGCAAAATAAACGACACGAAACGGGAATACTCACAAGACACTGATTTTTTCTGTGAAAATCTTGTGTCATCTGCGGACTTGGTATCAGCAGGCGAAGATTCCAATTGAATAATTATATTGCTCTTGCTTTGATTTGGAAAAATAGGTACTATTCGGTTCGATGTTTCTCTTGCTTCGGCAGGACGGTAACTTTTTGGATTTTCACGAACCGGTACAATGACCACTTCATTTCGTAAATTCAGTATTTTTTGGTTTTTAATTAGTTTCGTTCTGATTTTCGGGCAACCTCCAACTTCAGCGCAACCACCACAACCAGAGACATTACCCTCACCACCGGAAGCATCCCAACTGCCCCAACCAAAAACATCACCGCCCTTGTTGAAACAACCGTCCACTTCGGAACCAACCGTTTATCGTGTTCGGAGTCAACAAATTCGCGAAATCGAAAAACAACTTCAATACCGATTCGCTAGAGAACCGGATTTTTCCGTAACCATCAAACCGGATTTTGAACAGGATACCTACCGAGTTTGCGTTCTTGCGGGAGAATCAGTTCACCAAAAAATTCCCGAAATTCTTCAGCAATACGCTGTTTTACTGCCCAAAGGCAGCGGAAAATCTCTCGTTTATATTGAACCGAAACCGGTTCCGGTTTTTCAATCTTCAACTCCTTCTTCGTCTTCTTCAACACCTTCAACACCCGCCGCCTATCCAACACCTTCACTTCCAGTCTATTCCCATTCCATTCCTTCACATCCTTCACAAACTTTCCATTCCGCGTCTGCACCCACAACTCCTTCCCGTTCAACTCCTACTCCAACATCAGTATCACCACAACAATCAGTTCTTATTGCGATGCCGTCCGTTCCGCCTCATTCGGCGGAAATGGAAATAGTCCGCCCCGTTTCGCCGATTTCATCAAGTTCACCGGTTTCACCGCCGTTAGTCCCGTTGCCGCCGGTAACTCCGACAATCTCGTCCGGTAATGCCGCTTTAGTACAAGCCTTACCCTTACCAATTCCAGACAATTCCCATCCTTACAGTTATGATGCCGGTTACAGCACCAACAATGACGATCAGTTACGGGATTCATTTACGCCAACGAATGTTTCTTTGCCTCAAATCGAACAAACAATTCGAGTTTTACTCGGAGCCAAAATCGCAGAAATGAGTCCCAATCGGTTGTTGATTTCGGTTGAACGGAATCAAATCAAACGACATTGCACTTTAGATATAGATCGGGATAACAACCGTTTTTTAATCATTGGTGATCGGACTTTTTGCGATCAGATCGTCCAATTGATTAACGCCATTGACCAAACAAAACAACAATACGGTTGGGAACGCCGTTTCGTTCCGATTGCCAATGTCAAACCGGAATCAATCGCTAAAATTATGGAGTTATGCCGTTCACCGAAACGGTTTGAACCGAAAATAAAAGGAAATACGTTTGAACCGGTTCCGCCAACTCCGAACGATCCCAATCCTCGATTGGAATTTCGCCGAAATGAAAGTTACCGTTTACCTCCGCCGCCGGTTCAAATTCCTGTCCAAATTCCGGTTCAAACTCCGATTCAAACTTCAATTCCAACCCCGATTCCAACTCAAAATACAACCGTAACTCAAACACTACAAAAATCATCCGAATTATCGAAAACAACCAAACATCTTGATCCTCGCCGTAATCCGGTGATTCAATTGGTTGGTTATCAGTTTGAAGGCAACAGCGGAAACGGAATGGGAAACGGAATGGACGGCGGCGGAATGAATAACGGTGACGCAATGTCGGCAAACAATCAAAGCAATTCAGGAATGGAAGTTGTCAATGATTTTCGTTATCAGATTTTGCCTGATTTGGATGTATTGATTATTGATGCAACCGGTGCGGAAGTTGCCCGATTTACCGATATGATACGGCAAATTGAGGAACTCAGTAAAATTGCCGAACCGCAAATTGAAGTCTATTATCTTAAACACGTCAATTGTATTTCCTTGAATTACGTTATTTTACAGGTTTATATTGATCTTTTCCGTACAAAACAGGGAACGGTTAAGGTTCTTCCGATGATTAACCCCAATGCAATGCTTCTGGTTGGTTGGGGACATTCAATGGAAACAATGCGTGATTTGATTGAAACATTGGATAAACCGGTTGCTGTGGAAAATAGTTTACTCCAAGTGTTCCGGCTTAAACACGCTTCGGCACAATATGCGTTAACAGTATTGCGCGGGACATATCCGGTTGTTTCGGTACAAAATTCGGCGTTTGCGCAACGTGTTCAGATGTTCGCGGATTCCCGAACCAACGCTATTATTGTTCAGGCGGGACAGAACGATATGAAAGATATTGAGCGGATTCTTGCCGAGATGGATGTTCCCGGAGCCGGTCCGAAATTACAGATTAAGCCTTTCAAATTGAAACACACATTGGCTCCCGATCTTGCCCAAGTTCTGAACAATGCGATTGCATCGGGAACCGCCGGAACAACCGATAAAAAGTTACCGGCTCTGGAATTACTGGTTCAGGACGAAAAAGGGAAACGATTAATCGAGTCGGGAATTATGGCGGATGTTCGGATTGCGTTGGACGCACGGAATAACACGGTTATCGTAACTGCTCCGGATCATTGTATGGCGTTTATGGAAGAACTGATTCTCATGCTTGATTCGCCGTCGGCGACAGCGGAAGTCAAAGTCTTTCAAATTTTGTACGGTGATGCCAATTCACTGGTCAACACGCTCCGGTCTTTGATTCCGACACAACTCGAAGGTCAGGTAGGTCCGCAATTACCCGGTGCTGTGGACGAAGAAGCGTTGGTTCCGATTCGTTTTGCGGTGGACACGCGGACAAATTGTATTCTTGCTGCCGGAGCGTCCAACGATCTGAAAATTATCGAAGCACTTTTATTAAGTCTTGACCGCGAAGATCAGCAAACACGAAAACAGTACGTTTATGAACTCAAAAGTATGACGGCGTTATCGGTCGCAACTGCAATCAATGAATATATTCGGAGTAAACGAGCCATTCAGCAAGAAGCACCTGGTGTTATCAGTCCGTACCAGCAAATCGAAAGCGAAGTGATTGTTATTCCCGAACATGTCAGTAATTCGCTTATTGTGAGTGCAACACCGCGATATTACGATGAAATTCTCAACCTGATTAAGGAAATTGATAAATCGCCGCCGCAAGTG
>JAITBS010000184.1 GCA_031283515.1 Planctomycetaceae bacterium | reverse complement strand
AAAGATTTTAGTTTTTTAATTTTCAATATTTGGAGATCAAATTACGTTTTGAAAAATAAGTTGCCCGAATTTTTATTCGGGTGTTAAAAATCGAGTACGTCAACAGTTGTAAAATCGCTTCGGCGAACAGTCATTTTCTACAAGACTAACGGATTTTCCGTGTAGAAAATTACTGTGAAATCACAAAGTTGCGTGGCTCCCGTAAAGGGAGTGCCGCGTGTGATTTCATGGGTATAATTCAGCGTTACGTTTTGCACATGTAATGCACCATTTTAGTCGGTGGGAATGAACCTATTTTTACAACCGTGTCGCTCCTGTCTAAGAGCGATATTCTGTTGCCGTTTCTCGGCGTTGCGTTTTTTCCCACTTTGTAACCCAAACAGATTATGTGTTATGTAATCTGTTTAAATTTTCAATACCTCTTTATTTTAAGGAGAATTAAGATGAAAATCAGATTTTTTCGCGGATTTACGTTAGTCGAATTACTTGTAGTGATTGCGATTATCGGCGTGTTAATTGCGTTACTGTTACCTGCCGTGCAAGCAGCGCGGGAAGCTGCGCGACGGATGTCATGTACTAACCACATGAAACAGTTGGGAATTGCAACACACAATTTCCATGATTCGTTGCAAGGATTACCACCGTCTGGCAGTGGTGTTAATGTCAGTTGGGGACATGAGCAACGATTATTTTCACTCTTTGCTTACATCTATCCCTTTATCGAGCAACAGGCTCTCTGGGAAGTTTGTAAACAACGTCTTGAAACAAACGGGTTGATCGGTCATGACAGCGGTTGGTGGAACGGTTTGTCACCAGAAAATAAAAATTCCTTCGGTTCGGTTCCTATTATGAAGTGTCCGACCCGTCGTGGCGGAGTTGCTATTACCGATAACATTCCAACTTCCGGTATCGGTTATCACTCTAGTCCTGGTCCTCGCGGAGATTACGCTTTTGCTGTTGCGATTGTTACGGATGGAAACTGGGATACAGATACCAACAACGCATGGAGTGGTCAATGGCACACCCAAGCCGGACGTACAGACAATGTTTCCGGCGGTACCGCTAAACCTTATTATGAATATTATCGAGGACCTTTTCGCGCTGCCATATTAAGTAATCCCAATGCAGCGTCCACATGGTCACCACGAGATACTTTTGCATGGATCAGTGATGGAACAAGCAATCAAATCTTGTTTGGCGAAAAACAAATTTTTATGGGGAACGATCCCAATGCCCCACAATGGGCTTCCGCTTTAAATGTTACATGGGTTGACGGTGGTTCCAATCCCACCGAAACAGACGACTCCGGTTATCTTTCCGATGGTTCTTATTTGAACGTTTTTGAGTACCAAACTCTTGCCAGTTGTCGTGGTATTAAGTTTGGCGGTTATATGACGGGAGGTTCCATTCTCGATGGCGGACAACGGGGAAGTCTGAATCCGCCTAATGTTTTTGCTAATGTCTGGGGAAGTACTCGATTGGGTTTTGGGAGCTGGCATCCGGGAATTTGTAATTTTACTTTGGGTGACGGCTCTGTTCGTGCTGTTACCATGACTATTCCCGCAGAAACAGCTGCCATGTTGACAATTGTTAATGACGGCAGACCTGTTCAATTACCGTAATCATTAGTTTGAAAAACTTGAATATTTGTAATATATCAGTGGAATTATTGTTTTTCACATTAGCCCCGATAGGGGCGTCAGGATTATAACCCACCCCAACGGGGTGGGTTATAATTCCTTGTGAAACGACGCCCTGAAAGGGCAACGGGAATAGGATTAAAATGACATTATGTTCTGTTTAAAAATTTCCTATCGCCCTTTCAGGGCTTGTTGATTAGGGAGGATTTAACCCGCCCCGTTGGGGCGGGTTATAATCTTAACGCCCTTTCAGGGCTACCTATTGTTGGTAACTACAAAAATTCCACTGATATATATACGAATATTTTAACTTTCAGGAGTCGATTTATGAGAATTTTCACTGTTTTTTTGCTATTTTTCGTACTTTTCTGTTCCGGTTGTAATAAACTTGTTACAGTTTCGGGAAAAGTAACTTATCCCGACGGTACACCGGTTACTGGAAACAATGTAATTTTTACAACAGAAACTTACGAAGCACGCGGTTTACTCAAAGAGGATGGAACGTATTTACTAACCTCCATCAAACCCGGAGATGGTGTTCCGTCGGGAATATACACTGTATATTTTGATAATCCGGTTCTGTCGTTACCGCCTGATTTCAAAATGAAACGAATTGTCAATGAGAAATATTGTTCCCCTTCGACTTCCGGTTTGACTTGCGAAGTTAAAGGAAAAACAGAATTTAATTTTACTGTTGAAAAACCCTGAATAATAAAAATAGAAAGTAAAGAACGTCAATGTTCGGTTAGATATCATGTTACCGTAACAAACCAAACTTTTGTTCCCGCAAAACTTTTGCCCGCAACATTGACGCTCTCTCTTGTTATTCTTTTGGTAATATGTTATCTTTATGAAGGTTTTGATTGTCTATCATTTGGTTTGTTTGTTTGTTTGTTTGTTTGTTTTATTTTTTTTACTAATATTGAAAGGTTTGCTATGACTAAGACGTTTATGTTTTCGTTTCTTTTTTTGATGTTGTGGTCGGCGGTTTTGTTTTCTGCGGAACCGGTATTCACTCCAGACGGGATTAAATTTCCGTTACAAGGTTTGGATGACCTTGTTTTTTCTTACCCCAACCTTCAAGACAACAGTCAAAAGGATATCGTTAAAATTTTCGATAAATCCATCACCGATAACGGAAATCGTGTTGTTGTTAAATATGAAGGCGGTACGGAAATTGTTTTTGCCAAAAAAGGAAACGGACTTATTGAAATGAGTATCAAAAATCCGCCGAATACATTGACGGCATTTCGATTCGGTTGCAATATTCCTTTTGCTATCAATGAAGGCGGAAAATATAGTTTCGATAATCAAGAGGCAAAACCGTTTCCAATGGAAAAACCGGCAAAACCTCATCTTTATCAAGGAAATACTCAGGTAATGCAATTGACCGCTCCAAGCGGCGCAACAATTCATCTAACCGGTCTGGAACCCGGAACCTTTTTTCAACTTCAAGATAATCGCGAATGGAATTGGTCAATCTTTCACGTTTGGTTCAGTTGCCCTTACAACAGAGATCATGCAACGGTTGATTTGAAATTTTCGTCCGGTAAAGACGACAAAGTTAGTGTTACTAAAATGGTTGATCGGTTTGGACAGGATTTTGTTCGTGATTTTTCCGGTAAAATTTCGTCCGAAAAAGAACTCAAAGCCGATATCCAAACCGACGAACAATATTATGCTGCGTTTCCGAAACAGAAAAATCTTGATATTTACGGCGGACTCGAAGGAACGGCTCAATCGTTTGGTCTTAAAACGACAGGGTACTTTCATGTTGAGAAGGTCAAAGACCGATGGTTTCTTGTTGATCCGAAGGGGAATGCTTTTTTCCATCTTGGGCTTTGCAGTTTCAATCCCGGCGAAGATTATACGTACACCGAAGGGCGTGAATCTATTTTTGAATGGTTACCGCCGCGAACCGGAGAATTTGCAACAGCATGGAATCCGCAAGCATGGTGGAATGATAAAGCGGTTTCTTTTTATTTGGTCAATGTGATTCGAAAATACGGTAAACCTTATGATCCGAATGAATGGGCGGCGCGAATGATTGATCGAGTTCGTGCGTTTGGGTTCACTTCCGGCGGAGCGTTTTCAAGTATTCCGGCAACCTTTGCCGAAAAACAATTTCCGCATATCCGAATGTTTGGTTTTTGGGGACTTGGTTACGATATTCCGGGCGCACGCGGATTTTTCGATGTCTTCAATCCGGAACTTGCTAAAAAAATTGACACTATTTTTGCTAACGATATTGCTCCTCATGCGAATGATCCATTGATTATTGGTTATTATCTTGCCAATGAACAAGGAGCGGAAGATTTACCGCGAGCTTTACCGGCGTTATCCGGTCAATTTGCTGCTAAAAAGAAACTGGTTGATTTCTTGGAAAAAAAATACGGTAACATTAAAAAATTCAACACTGCTTGGGAAATGCAGGCGGATTCGTTCGATGCCCTTATCGAACCGGGGCTTCCCGTAACAACAAAAACGGCATCGGAAGATATTACGGAATTTACAGGAATTTACCTCGAACAATATTATTCATTACTTTCTGAAACATTCCGCAAATACGACCGAAATCATCTTTTACTTGGCAGCCGTTGGCAACCCGGTACGGCGAACAATGAAATGTTGGTCAAAATTTGTGCGAAATATTGCGATGTTATCAGCGTCAATTATTACACGATTGCATTTGATGTTCACTTTCTTAATCGTATCGAAAAATGGTCTGATGGTAAACCGATGTTGCTTAGTGAGTGGCATTATACTTGCACGGCGGAGTCGGCGTTACCTGGCGGTCTTGGCGGCGTCAACACGCAAACCGAACGCGGATTGGCGTACCGAAATTACGTGGAACAGGCGGCGTCAACCGGTTATGTTGTTGGTGTCGAATGGTTTACGTTACTTGATCAGGCACGGGCTGGACGGTTTTTTGAAAAGAATACCGGAGAAAAAGCGAATACCGGATTATTTTCTGTTACTGATCGTCCTTGGAAAAATTTTGTTTCGGAAATAGTCAAAACGAACAAGGATATTTGGGGAGTTCTTACCGGTCAACGTGAACCGTTCCGGTTTGACGATTCGCGGTTTGTTCCGAAATCACAAGGTTCCGGCAAACAGACAATTTCTGCAACATGGGTTGAAACACCGTTGAAGATGGACGGCAGCCGTGACGATTGGCCTGGTCAACCGCCGATTCGAATTGGTGAAAACCGTATGGTACTTGGTTCCGAGAGTGCCGGAATAAGTGCGGCGTTTCGGGTTGCGTGGGACGCAAAAAATCTGTACGTTTTTGTTGATGTTACGGATAAAACTCCCGGTAAAAACGATCTTAAAGGGTCTGATCTTTGGCAGGGAGACGGAATTGAGTTGTTTGTCGGACACGAGGAACCGGACAAACCGGGCAACTTGATTTTCAGTGATCGGCAAATTCTTCTTGGTGCCAATCCGACAGGAGGTGATCAAACATTTATTCGTAACGCTTCGAAGCAACAAGGAACCATCAAACGATTTGTATTATTGAAACCGGATGGTACCGGATATTATCTTGAAGCGGCGGTTCCGTTTGTGTTACTTGATTTTGTTCCGCAGGAAGGTTTGGAGATTTTGTTTGATATTGCTATTGATGACAGTGAGGATGGACGGAGTCGTCAACGGCAATTTGTTTGGAATGGCGACAATCGTGTTTCAGGAGAACGCGGTGGTTGGGGACGAATACGATTAACCAAATGAAATGCCGACACGTCAACGTATTTTGATTACTTCGGGTCCGACGCGGGAATATCTTGATCCGGTACGTTTTTTGACGAACGGTTCGAGTGGTCGTATGGGTGCGGCACTTGCGGAAGTTATTTTGGAACGCGGTGAATTACCGGTGATTGTTAGTGGACCGGTTACGTTGGTTTATCCTGACGGAGCTGAAATTCACCGTGTTGTAACAACAGAAGAGATGCTTGAATGTTGCCGGCGGCTTTTTCCTGATTGTAACGGTATTATTGGAGCGGCTGCACCTTGTGATTTTAAGCCGGAATTTTTTTCGGAACAAAAATTGTCCAAATCGGAAGAAAACAATGGTGTTGTATTCCGTTTTGTGAAAACGCCGGACATTTTGGCAACACTCGGACAAATCAAACGCCGTGATCAATGGATTATTGGTTTTGCTTTGGAAACGGAAAACGGACGTGATCATGCTTTGACAAAATTGAAACGAAAAAAATGTGATTTTATTATTCTGAATAATCCCCAATCTATTGACAGTGAAACGGCGTTGTTTCAGATATTCAATACTTCCGGTGAACTCTGTGCGGATTTGAACTGTACAAAAAAAGCGGCTGTCAAAGAACTCTTTACGTTAATCGACAAACATTGTATTTTTGCCGCAAAAGAAATCTCATCTTGTACTCGTTCACACAAAATTTATAAAAGCTAAGCAATCTTTCACCCCGTACAGAGGTGACATTATCAGTATTAATCCGTATAATTTTATCTGATTGTAGGGTTATGATGTTGCTGTCCGGTTTGTCCGTAGATTACACAGATTTTCAGAGATTATATTTCAGGTGGTACTTGATTGATGTTTTATTTTATAATGATGTAACAAGGCAGGCGATGTTTCGCCAAGGTTTTTTACTCACCATTGTGTCCGCGTACTCGCCAACAGTGAATTAGATTAACGATGATAATTGATGGTACTAACTTTTTTAATATGTGATTTCCGCCCCAAAATAGAAAAAAAAACTTTTTTAGGGGCTTGACATATTTTTTGTTTTCGTGTATTATCTCAACATAATGATTTCCGTTTTTTAATTTTCAACATTTGGAGATCAAATTACTTTTTGAAAAATAAGTTGCCCGAATTTTTGTTCGGGTATTAAAAAATTCGAGTACGTCAACTATTTCGTGGTCGCTTCGGCGAATTGTGATTTTCTACAAGACTAACGGATTTTCCGTGTAGAAAATTACTGTAGAATAATAGAGTTGCGTGGCTCCCGATAAGGGAGTGCCGCGTATTATTCTACGGGTATAAATTCAGTGTTACACGTTAAAACTGTAATGCACCATTTTAGTCGGTGGGAATGAACCTGTCCACGAGGCGTGTCGCTCCTGTCTAAGAGCGATATTCTGTTGCCGTTTCTCGGCGTTGCAATTTTTCCCACTTTGTACCGAAAGCAGATTATTTGTTATGTAATCTGCAACAATTTCAATACCTCTTTATTTTAAGGAGAATCAAGATGAAAATCCGAATTTTTCGCGGCTTTACGATAGTCGAATTACTTGTAGTGATTGCGATTATCGGCGTGTTAATTGCGTTACTGTTACCGGCAGTTCAAGCCGCGCGTGAGGCTGCGCGGCGAATGCAGTGTTCCAACAACCTCAAGCAAATCGGGTTGGCGATTCACAACTTTCACGACTCACGAAACGGTATTGTACCGTCCGGTGTGTTCAATCAAAACCGAACAAGTTCTTTCGGACTTCTGTATCCGTTTATTGAACAACCGGCTCTCTACGAAATCGTTTCAACTGACCCCAACATCAATTCGTCCGGCGGTTATCGTAGCGGATATGTTACCTCAAATTGGTGGTGGAACAACACACTTACCGAACCGCAACGTAACGGTTTTGGTTCCGTAACAACGTTTATGTGTCCGAGTCGGCGCAGCGGTGTTCAACGATTTGACAATTCCCGAAACAACGAACCTGATGGTACTGATAACATTTGGGATGCGGCAGGTCCTTTGGGAGATTATGCGTTTGTTTTTGGTACAACAACTGCAAATAGTGTTAGTAGTGGTTATTCGGCTTGGTTTGCCCATCTTATAGACCAAAACTATGCTGATACTGCTGATGCAACCAATCTGTTGGTCAGTCCTTTCCGTAAAGCCATCGCACGGGAAACCGGATCGGGAAGTAGTTTCCGAATGATTTGGGAAACGCGTGATAATTTTGCAAGAATTACTGATGGTTTGAGTAATCAATTCTTTGTTGGTGAAAAACATATTCCATTGGGACGAGTTGGAAAATGTCCCAGTGGAAATTTTGCAACACTTACCGCTTCCCCCGACATTACCCGTAACGGTTCCGATTGCGGGTACCTGCAAACCGGTTATCGTAAATCGGTTAACGCCGGAAGAGCGTTAGTCGGTTACGAACAGTGGGGCGATGCCAGTTTGGGTTTTCCAAACGGTGAATATGTTTATCCCATTTGTCGGGCAAGCGATTTTTCCGAAACAGGAAATCCAACCCACACAAAATTTCACCAACCCATTCGTTACATTGCATTCGGCAGTTGGCATTCGGGTATTTGCCCATTCGTATTGGGCGATGGTTCCGTTCGCAGTGTTTCCGTAACAATCGCCAATCCGGTACTTCGTGCGTTTGCTCATTGCAGTGACGGAACGCCGGTTTCATTGCCGTAATCGCCGTAACACTTTATTCCGTATCATTTTACAAATCAATGACAAACCCAAAATAAAGGAATCCGTATGAATAAATTATACAGTATTTTATTCCTGTTGACTGTTTTAGTGTTGACTGGTTGTGGTAACAACATTAAACTGACTGGTCGTGTTGTGTTTCCAGACGGTGAACCGTTGACAACAGGAACCATTTATTTCGCCAAGTCGGATTTTCAGGCTCGTGCAAATATTCGTGCAGATGGTTATTACAATGTCGGTTCTTTGTCGGAAAAAGACGGTTTGCCGCCGGGAACTTACAAAGTTTACATACTCGGAGCCATCGAAAATAATCCCGATGAAAAAATTATTTCACTGATTGCAACGAAATATATCAAAGAAGAAACAACTCCTTTGGAAATAACCGTTCCTTCCGATGAAAATGTGTACAATATTACTGTTGAAAAACCGTAATTCGTTATACCGTAACTTTTTATGAACCGCAACCTGTTTGTTGCGGTTCAAAACTTCACCCTTTTTAATTTTATTAAAAATTATGAAACAGACAATCTCGCTAATGATCGTAACGGTATTTTGCACCGTTGTTTTGTCGAATCTCCAAGCCGCGGAGCCGGCATCACCGGCTCCGCCGTTGGAAAAACCGGGTTGGAAGTTGACCTTCCACGATGAGTTCGACGCTCCGTTGCTCAACGATTTGTATTGGTATCCGGCGTACCGAACAGGGCGAATCGAATATCTCAAACGGATTGGAACCGATGGG
>JAITBS010000167.1 GCA_031283515.1 Planctomycetaceae bacterium | reverse complement strand
TTTTTATCTGTATCGCGAATTAAAATAATATGATCGTCTTCTTTTCGGATCAACACTGCATTGCGCGAGTACCAACCCTCAAGCGATGTCCAAGTCCGTGAATTCGGAAGACGTTCTTGCAAATCAGAAGAATCAACTAATTTTTCAGTAGGATCATAAAATGGGTTCATTTTAGCATCCGCACGATCACCCGATCTAACAATAACAAGTTTTCCCTCCGTAACAAGACGTTTTTCTTTTTCTTGGCTTGCAATTTGTTCCTTTTCATACTGCACTTTTCGTTTGATCACATCAATTGCCAACCGAGCATCTTGTTTCATCGTTTCTGAAACAGCAACAGAATTAGTTAATTTCACTAATTCAGGAATAATTTTTTCGTTTCCCAAATAAGCAATAATGTGTGTCGGGGAATATTGAAAATGTATCGGTTTTTGGGTTTTGGGATCAACAGATCCAAATCCAAAATACGGAGGAATTTTTGTACTGTAACATATTTCAAAAAGGTCTGGAATCAAATGAACACATCGGGCACTTCGGATAAGGTCTAATGCATCTGATTTTAATTTTTGGTTTTCCGATTTCAGGAGTTCTCGGATTTTTTGGACTTCGTCTGGACTTGCCTTCTCATCATAAGTTTCTCCTTGTGCATTCTCTTTATCGAAATAATAAAAAGAAAGAGTATCCTTCATTGCCTTACGCATTACATCAGATTCCTGAATATCACCAATCATTTTAAGCATCGTCAAACGTCCATTGGCATCACCAACAAGTTGTTTCGCAAGGTTCGCGGCTTTTTCCGGTTCTTCTTGAATCATCCGAAGCCGTTTTGCTTTTGCCTCTTCACGTTCTTTGACCGTTTTTTCGTCCAAAAATATAATCGGTCCTAACTCCTCTACTTCTGCGTGTGTTACTTGCAAGACAAATGTTGAAAGACCGGGAGAGTCACCAAGTCGAGTCGGATCAAGGTAACATTCAATAACATTACTGGTGTGATTGGTAATTTGAATCGCTCGTTTACCCGATGCTGTGGTCATATCAATGCGACGAATAAGTGTTGCCAATTTCTTAACATCCTCAGCATTCCCAAACAATTTTTTTGTATGAGGATCAGTCCGTTGTAACATATTACAAAAAGATTCAAGTATCAAAAGATCATCTGATTTTTCAATATAATTCCAGGCAAAAGCTTTCAGCTGTGAAAATTCTTCTGGAGAGGCAATGTCGAACCAAAGGAGTGTTACCATCGAAAGATAATGTGCTCCCTGTTTAGCAAGGGAACGCTTAAATTGTTGAACAACTCGTTCTCGAAACTCTTTAGCCTCCTTATCCCATAGATAAAGCCGTGTCACAATTCCCCAGCTGGTTTGATATGCAGAACAAAGCATATAGTAATCATTCGGTTTCATTTTAGAAAAATTGTCGTCAACCTTTTTTTCCAATTCTTCAATAGCAGAGAAAAAAACCGAAACATCCGTGTGTAACGATAAATCGGATACTTTTTTTGCTTTCAAGAAACATTGAATCATTTCTGAAGTAATAGAATTACAATAATTGGGAATATCTTCATATCGAACAAACTTTTTCAAAAACATATTATCTGCTGCTGTTACCGAAGGAACGACATTTTCTTTGATGGTATCTTGATCTTGTAAAAAAATTGCAACAAAAAAAATAAACAAACTAACAAAAAACAGTGTTATTACTCTCATTGCTTTATATTGGTTAAGGTTTTGAAAAATATTAAAAATTGTAAATAGATTAGCGTTATTCGACACAGATATCATTGTTACCGGGAATCGCAGGATACGGTACCGTACTGTTATCCAGTCGAAAGTGAAGCTCATAAAGGTGAGGTTTGTCTGGGTAATTACTTTGGCAATACGGACAACAAAAAATCATTGGAGTTCCTGGCAGATCGGAATCGGTTGGATGAGGTGTAATTGGTGTATTATTAATCCAAAATTGTTCAGCAAAACCACTTACACTTTTTAATACTTCAAGATAGTAATAATCGGGATTGAACCAAGGACTACCATACGGATAAACAGTAAAAGCCTTAGTTTCTTGGTCGTTAACATTAAAAAAAGCTTCATAATTATTGGCAGTATAAATAAGTTTTTGTGGCGAGTAAAACTCCTTGTCCAGTTCCGCTAACAAACTCCAATGTTTTTCTGTTGTTTCATAATCTTCTTTCGCAAACGCAACTAAACCTTGTAAGATTGTAGCATCTTTTCGTTTGGAATTCCAGTACCATGAACAACTTCGGCGGTTAAAAATTGCCCCGGTTCCTGTTGCGATAATTTTATGTTTGTCCAACGGTCTTTGTAACGTTCTTCTTTCGGCGGTTGCGAAACTTTTCGTACCGATTCAGGTAATTCAAAATCTTTCAGATCTTTGTCGAATTGTTGTACATTATCAAACAATTCCGCCGCACGAGTCAACCATTTTTCACCGTTGTCCGCATCGAAAAAACTTACCAAGTGTGCCGTTCCAAATATCCAGCAATACTTCACCGCGATACAATCCGTATTTATTTTTCTCAAGAAATTTTTCCGCTCGTTCCTCTGATTATTGCAACGTTTTATGCCCAATCGGCGTATAATTGATACAGTCCCATTGCATACGCCGTGCGGACTTTCCAGATAATACCGTCAACAGAATATTTGAAATTAACATTCGGATTCGATGCATTCAACAACATTTTTTTGCAACATCAATTTTGATTGAGATTCTAATTGAAATTGACTTTTACGCCGAC
>JAITBS010000160.1 GCA_031283515.1 Planctomycetaceae bacterium | reverse complement strand
AATGATAACTTAAATATGTAAAGAATACAAGCATTACCGTCAAAAAGGTAACATGCAATATCACCGCCGCGATTGTTTTCAATGTTAAGACAATCGGCGTATAATTGATACATTCCCGTTGCATACGCCGTGCGGACTTTCCAAATAATATCTTCAACAGAATATTTGAAATTAACGTTCGGATTCGACGCATTCAACAACGCCGCAACCGTTTCACGTTGTAATACCTTAATTTCGTTACTGTAATAATTGTCAAGATGATTTGTTGAAGCAAGCATGTTGCAACCAAGTTTTGTCAGCCGTTCAGTTTTGGGGCTGCGGATTTTCTACATTTTTCGGAGCATCAAGCCATGGTTTCGGTGTATCAAGATTAACATTGGAAATTATCTCGCCATCCTCATTCCATTCAATCTGGTATCCCAGAAGACAATTTTTAACAATAGTCTTATAAGAAGCAGGATATCCCGTTAAATGAAACTTTACTTCAATACCGTCTCCATCAAGTACACTTCGAGATGTTACAGTTTCATTTTTAGTTGTTTTGATTTCTTGCATCTCACCAATAATGTAAATAAGTAAACGATTTTTCTCGTCGTAATTCAAACGGCAACCAAAATGTTTATTGTTCTGTAAACAATAAACCAGAACCTGTGCAAGTGTTTCTTTATGAAAATAAAATTTTAGATAGCGATCTGATATTCTAAAATTTTCGAATCCCGGGACTTCCAATAATGGTTGAAGTTTACCACTACGTACCTCTTTGTCATATTTAACTATCTGTTTTAATGTTTTTGAAATCTCGGGGTCCATCGGCTTCTTCGGAAGATGTAAATGATACCCAATAGGTAATTCGGTCGAAATAGGAGGTATTTTCGTATTTGTTTGTTTCAAAATTTCGAGGTAGTCTTTGCCGCAATAAACATCATCCCAAAACGATTGACCAATAACACGATACGGATTATAAATTTCTTTACCGTTTTCATCCCATTCAATACCACCACGTTCTTTCAATTCAGGGAATTTCATATTTGTAATAAAAATAAACTCTGAGGGGTTATCATTTTCATGAAAAAGTAATGCCCAATTACTACTGAAAAAATCAATGATTTTACCATTAGTATCTATATCAATAGCAGATTCTATCTCATCAATAATATTGTTTGGCAAAGTTGAATCAACACCACGAAGACGTGCAAAAGACCAACAAACTATATAATATTCATTTTTTTCTTCTCTTTTTTTGTAATTATAATCTAAATAGATGCTTCTATAATCACGATCTTTGAATAGCATTGCCGCCGGATGACGCGTCGCTTCTAACCAACTTTCAGACAGGGCTACTTTATATTGCCACTCCATGCGTTGCAAGAAATAAAACATCGGCATCTTTTGCATTTCTGCTGGAATTTTATATTTCTTGAACAATTGTGAAGATGTCAATTCGTCGCCCAAAGTACTATTTGATACTTCTGAAAACAAGAAAAGACAGCATAACAAAATAAAAATGACGCTATAAATTTTTAGACATATTATTTTCATCAGTACAATCCTTTTCATAAAATGGATGTTATATAAAATTAACAATTACCGATTATTTGAAATCTTTGACTTTTTCAGCTAATTGACGTGGATCTGAAAGGAGAATATTAAAGGTTTTTTGACCCTTACTACCTTTTTCGTTGGGAAAATATCGTAATTCAAAAGTTTCAGTACAATCTCCAACAGTTTTACCAGCACTGTCAATAGCCGAGATACAGGCATCGACACAATTATAATCATTAGCATAGTTAGGCGGAAATCTTATTACATTATGGGTAAAAGATAAAGCAGATTCTACTGCTTCTTTCGATTTTATTTGGAACTCACCTGCTTTGGATCCTTGCCGCTCTCCAGATATAATTCCTGGAACAGAAAAAACTATATTTCCACCATCTGGTGTTGTTTTACATGCATTAAGAATCGCCTCACCTAATATTTGCGAGTTTGCACCTAAACCTTTTACCGTGTTAGCGGCATCTTGCAATTCTTTTGGATAATCATTTATGAACTCAGAAGGAATTTCAATTTTCCACGTGGCATGACCAATATCAAGTGGTCTCCTTCTCGAACTGCCCGATCCACGGACTACAAACTTTTTACCTTCACGACCTGGTCCTTTATCAACATTGATAATAAATTTTTCTATATTTTTAACATATATTTCTGATTTTACTTTCCATTCGATAGGTTTTCCGGTTCCACCTTCACCTTTGAATGTACCCTTGAATCTGGAAGTGTACGTTTTGCCGGGCGCATCTTGCGGAGTTTCAGCTTTAAAAGATGCAAGTGTTTCTGAATTTTCAACATTTTTCCAAGGTAACTTTCCTTGTTCATAAATATGTGCAGAGTTTTCTACAAATTTTTTATTATCACCTGGTTGTACACTAACAGTGAGATTTTCAGCATCAGACTCTGCTGTCCCCTTGGCTAAGACTTCTTTTGAATCAATTACTGTAGCGGTTGCTTGTGCAAAAACATTATTAGTACAGCATGAAATATACTGAAGAAAAAATAGCACAATAATATAATTGACAGTTTTCATTTTCATTGTGTAAAATAATGGTTAAAGTTTTAATTTTTGTTAAAAATATTTTTATAGGTCAATAATTTCTTTTTTACATGTGGAATATATCCTCCTTGTGGATATTTTTGAATGTACATTTTCCAAGTAACCATGGCGTTGGAAATTTGACCAATATGAGTATAAGTATCACCAAGTAAATAAAGAGCCCATTGACCTTCTTTAGTTTCTGAATATTGTGTCGAAAGATATTTATAACATGAAATACCTTTTTTAAAATCGTCCATATTATTTGTGTTCTGAGTCATATAATTGGCGTAATTCAACAATGCTTGCGGTGCTGAAGTGGTTTCTTTAAAATATCCTTGCGGTCCAAACTCACAATAAATTTTCATTGCTTCTACACTTTTAAACTGCATGAGCAGAGAATTAGCCAAAGCGTAAACAATGTAAGAGGAACGATCTTTTCTTACTTTTACTTCTTGCATATCCAAGATTCTTCGATACTTTTTTTCTGCGGCTTTATAATTTTCATTTTCCATATCTATGTCCGCTAATAACACCGCGAGTTTTAAATGAGGTTGGTCAAATATTGTTATCTCTTCCGGTGTTGCATATAATGAAGTCTTATGATTTTCTAAATCCCAAATCAGTCGGACATACGTTGTTGTCTTTTCTTTTCCCGTTTGTTTTTGTTCTTCGTAAAATTTCTGATCCAATATAACAAGTTTATCCCAAAAATGTCTTGCTTTTTTAATATCATTGTTAGCAAACGGTATTAGTCCAAGAAGAAGTACTATATCTTTTTGCTTTGAATTCATGTACCAATTACAAGTTCGTCGATTAAAAAAATCACCGGGTTTAGGTTGCGATAATCTAATATTTGTCCATTCATCCTGATAGCGCTCATTTTTCGGCGGTTGGGAGATTTTTCGTACTGATTCGGGGAGTTCAAAATCTTTTAAGTCTTTGTCGAATTTTTGTACGTTGTCGAACCATTCCGCCGCACGAGTCAACCATTTTTCGCCGTTGTCCACATCGAAAAAACTTACCAAATGCGCCGTTCCAATGTCCAGCAACACTTCACCGCGATACAATCCGTATTTGTTTTTCTCAAGAAATTGTTCGGCTCGTTCCTCTGCTTATTGCAACGTTTTATATCAAAACGGAATATAATTGATACATTCCCGTTGCATACGCCGTGCGGACTTTCCAGATAATATCGTCAACAGAATATTTGAAATTAACGTTCGGATTCGATGCATTTAGTAACACTTTTTTGGAAAGTCCAGTTTAAGGACAAATTAGTGTGAATAATTT
>JAITBS010000524.1 GCA_031283515.1 Planctomycetaceae bacterium | reverse complement strand
ACGAAAAGAGTAATGGATTAAAGGTAACTGCTGAAAACTTTGGTAAAAGATTATTTTATTCGATTTCAGCCGGTTTCAATTGATTTCAATTGCTCCAAAATAGGTTTTAGAATTTCCCACTTGTTTTATTGCCGTGAACGATTACAATTTTTTTTCAAGATAGTTTTCCTAACACTTTTATTAAAGGAGATTTTATGAATTATTCTGATTTAACCCGTCGTGATTGGATGAAAACATTTAGTCTCGGAGCCGGTTTTGCCGCCGGATTGGGATTATGGAACGAAAATGAAACTAACGCCGATCTGCGTGTGCGTAACGACGCCCCAGCCGGTAAAACCGCTCAAGGTCTCGAAACTCCACCATGTCGGTTGGAAGATGGAAAAATTGTCCGTCCTCAAAGTCCTATTCCAAAAATTTCAGAAACCGATGTGTTGGTTATTGGCGGTGGAGCCGCCGGAACTACCGCCGCTATTTGTGCCGCACGAGCAGGCGCAAAAGTTACACTGGTTGAACGTTACGGATACTTCGGCGGATTGATTACCGGCGGGTTGGTACTCAAAATTCTCTCACACCGCGCCGCCGGAAATCAATTGGTCGGACGCGGTATTACCGAAGAAATGCTCCAACGACTCGAAAAAATGCCGCACGGTCTCGATAGCGATTACCGGAAAACGGAACCAAACCTCGATGCCGAAGTCTATAAATATTTGCTCGTCGAAATGATTTCTGAAACAGGTATTGATGTTTATCTGCACAGTTGGGCACTCGATGCCATTATGGACGGCAATGTCTGTCGTGGAGCAATTTTTCAAACAAAAATGGGACCACAGGCAATTCTCGCTAAACAAACAATTGATACCACCGGCGATGGTGATATTTTTGCTTCAGCGGGTTGCGAACATGAAATACGGACTTACTGGATTGGTTTGGTGCATCGAATCGGACATCTTGACCACGCAACTCCGCCTGCCGGAGCCAAAAAACCACGCGGTCTTGGTGACGGAACTCCAATCCCCGGTGTTCATTGGGTTAATATGAGCGGTCCCGATGGAAACGGGTTGGATGTCAAAACACTCTCCAAACTCGAAATGAATCACCGGAAACAAATTTGGAAACAAGTACAGGAAATTCGTAATACTCCGGGTTACGAAAAAACGTTTCTGGCGGAAACAGCTCCACAAATCGGAGTTCGTGTTACGCGGGTTCTTAATGCGGTTCACAATATGACGTTTGCCGATGCCGAAAACGGACGAAAATTCGAAGATTGTATTGGTATCGGAGGAGCTTGGTTCGGTGAACACGCCGCATGGGAAATTCCGTACAGAGCGTTGTTGCCGAAAACAATTGATAATCTGCTCACCGCAGGACGAAGTGCCGCAGCAGAACCTAAAATGTCCGAATTAATTCGTGTTATTGTTCCGTGTTGGGTTACCGGACAAGCCGCCGGTTGTGCCGCCGCTCTTGCCGCCAAAAACGGAACCGCCGCACGAACTGTTGAGTATCCCGAATTACGAAAATTATTGCTCGAACAAAAAGTGTTCTTAGGATAAATTTAGTAATTATTCCGATATTTGTAGATGTTTCGGTAACTTATAGGCGGTGAAGATTTTCCGGTACAATATTGTCAACCTCTTGTTTATTTTGCGTGGACAGTTACACAACAATTACCGCTGAATCATGAAAAATCAATACAGAGGACTCCTGCTTAACAGTCAATAACTTGTTGCAGAATTTGAAAAACAACATACAATACATCATCATCATCTTCTTCTTCCAGAACTTGCCAAAAGTCTGCTCATGCGTTTACGATGGTTTGAACATGCAAGTTCGTTTGGAGAGGATTGTTGACAAAATGGATTTTCAAATACATCGGTACAAATAAATAAGTAATTGTGTAATAGTTTTATGGAAAACGATGAACAATTTATGCGTCGGGCGTTGGAACTTGCCAAACGCGGTGAGGGATTGGTGGAGCCGAACCCGATGGTTGGTTGTGTTCTTGTTAAAAACGGAAACATTATTGGCGAAGGTTTTCACTCTCAATTTGGTAAGGCTCATGCGGAAGTTGAAGCACTTCGTGACGTATGCAGCCGTTATGGTGAAGATGCTGCTGTTGGAGCGACTTGTTATGTAACTTTAGAGCCATGCTCGCATTACGGCAAAACTCCACCGTGTACTTCTGTTCTTCAACCTTCTGGAATTAAACGAATTGTTGTTGCCATGCGTGATCCCAATCCGGTTGTCAACGGTAAGGGACTAAAAATTCTCTGCGATGCCGGAATTGAAATTACGGAACAAGTACTTGAAAAAGAAGCACGATTATTGAATGCTCCCTATTTAACGTTACTGGAAAAACATCGTCCTTGGATTGTTGCCAAATGGGCAATGACTTTGGATGGTCGTTTGGCTTCGCGAACCGGAAACAGTCAATGGATTTCCAGTGAAGCGTCACGTAAGATTGTCCATTGTCTTCGCAGCCGCATGGATGCGATCATGATTGGGTCACAAACGGCGTTGCGTGATAATCCTGATTTAACGGTTCGGTTTGATACGGTGGCGTTGCGAACACCGGTTCGGATTGTTCTCGATTCAAACGCCGCACTGACTTCGGAATACCGGTTGGTTCAAACTGCCCGCCAAGTTCCGGTGCTGCTTGTTGTTCGTTCGGACGCTCCTGCAAAACAAATTAAAATGTTACAGAATGCCGGTTGTGAAATTTTTCCGATTCTGTCAGAAAATACCGAACTTGATTACCGGCAAAGAACCCAAATCTTAATGGAATATCTTGCCCAACGAAAAATTACCAATCTTTTGGTCGAAGGAGGAAAACAATTATTCGGAACATTATTTGACATGCAAATCATTGATGAGGTTCATGTTTTTATTGCGTCAAAACTGATTGGTGGTGAATCTGCTTACCCTGTGGTTGGAGGAACCGGTTTAACCGAAATGAAACAAGCACGGCAATTGGAATCACCGGAAATTCAGATTGTCGAACAAGATGTTTATATTCATGGTCGGGTACACTATCCGTTATAAAGGAATGAATCTACCGGAATCAATGCGTTCACCGTTCCGAAAAAATTATTCACACCGAATCAACCTGTTACGTTTCAATGATCGTATGAAAATCAGGGATTCAATGATTCATGGATCGGAATGACTGATTTTTATCAACACATTGAATTTGTTGTATTTTGTGTAACCGTTCACGGAAATTCGGCTATTTTTTAGGCTTTATAACTTGTTATGTTGTAAAGAATTACAACGGTATTTGTAAAATTTTAAAAATACAAACATTCAATTTGACATTA
>JAITBS010000156.1 GCA_031283515.1 Planctomycetaceae bacterium | reverse complement strand
CGTAACAACTCTTTCAGTTGCTCAAAATCAACCGTACATTCCATTCCGTCCTGTTTGAGAAATACTTTCTCACTCATAAAATTCTCCTCGTGGTTAAAAGTAATAGGAACATAAAAAATGTTACGCATATCTATTACGGTTCTATGGTAACATTTTAACAGATAATTTCATTATCTTCTGAATTGATTGTCGAGTAAAAAAATCAATTTTGTACCATTGACAGTTATCCTTCGCATGGTAAAAAATTTCCCTTTGCTTCGTCGAAGACTCTCTAAATTCCAAGTGGTTTCGTCTTCTGCCCGCATTTGGGCTTGCGGTTTTACATAACCTTCACGTAGCAACTCTTTCAGTTGCTCAAAATCAACCGTACATTCCATTCCGTCCTGTTTGAGAAATACTTTCTCACTCATAAAATTCTCCTCGTGGTTAAAAGTAATAGGAACACAAAAATCGTTACACATATATTACGGTGGCTATGGTAACATTTTAACAAATAATTTCACCTTCTTCTGAATCAATTGTCGAGTAAAAAAATCAATTTTGTATCATTGACAATCATCCTTCGTACGGTAAAAAATTTTCCTTTATCTTGTCAAAGATCCTCTAAATTATTTGAAAATTTTACAGATTCCATGTAATTATTGACCGTATGAATTTTGGCTGTGTTAATTAACGTCACTATATTAACTGCCCTATCGTATAAGTATATCAAAAGAATTAATGTTATAAAAATATTGCCTAAAATCAAAATAGGACTGACAACTGTAATTTCGTACATAAAAAGATAATATGTATATATAATCCAGTAACAACAGGCGATTGTCGGCAAAAAAGCTTTCCTACAATGTCGCGTTCCCAATTGTTGTGCGGTCTTATTCATCTTGTTTGATAATCCTTGAAAAGCACGAAACCACCAGTAAAAATTATAAACCGGTATTAACGATAACCATGCGGCTGTTTGTGGTTCTATACGTGCAATATTTTGCGGTATTACTTTCCAGAAATGAACAATACAATAATAAAAACCAATCAATGATATTCCCCAGTAAAAAAACAGAGACAGTGTAATCACTCCAATTAATTCAAGTGATTTGTTATTTTCTTCATTCGTAACAGGAAGATCATTATTACTATAAAACTCGCCAGAGCTGTTGTCATACGGGGAAACTGAATAATCATTATTTTCAGAGGTGTTTTCGTACGTGTTTTCATAAAAAGAGACAAAATTGTTCGTTATACTGATGTTATATTCACGTAATAAATAGATATCCCAAAATAACAACCCATAAGTAATAAAAAATGTAATCAGGTAGAAACATACCCAGAAACTAACTGATTTTTGTTGTTCTACCCACTTAACAGTATTCGGTGAATTGACACCGGATACAGCACGAGCCACGAGTATTACGAGATAAATAGAAGCAATGGGTATGATCAATATAATATTATTCCAGATTGTTATGAACAATGTTGCTATTATTGTGAACAATGTTTCCACAAAGTCTTTGCCACTATCCGATTCGAGAAATCTTTTGAGAACGAACGCTCGACCACCCCACTTACCTTTATTATTCATTGTTTTGTAACTCCTGTATGGTTAAATTGTTTTCGGTTTTATAACCTATTACTAAAAAACGGATAAAACAGTTTGTAGCCATTCATGAATTTATTTGGAATTCACTAAATCATCTAATGGTTGCGGAACAGTTAATAGTT
The DNA here is from genome assembly GCA_031283515.1 of Planctomycetaceae bacterium. Taxonomy (GTDB): domain Bacteria; phylum Planctomycetota; class Planctomycetia; order Pirellulales; family Thermoguttaceae; genus WRKP01. The sequence continues at coordinate 6,894 of JAITBS010000156.1, read as the reverse complement.
TTACAACGCCATTTTTCAATGAGGACATATAAACCAGACCGATAATCAAACTGGCAATAGCGATAAGTGTACTTATCGCAGGAATGCAGGATGCAATACTTACGATACAATATGTCAATCCTACAGTTTCATTGACTTGCTGTCGTAAGCCTGCCTGTTTTAGAGCTTGATTTAAATCCCTTCCTAATCCATAAATGGCAATGAATTGCCAATATATGTTAAAAAAAGGAATGAATAGGAATATTACAGCTTTACTCGGCGTTGTTCTTGCAATATCAGGCGGAACTTGCTGCCAGACAGCGTATAGAAACAATACACTAAATATTGAAGCAATAATGAGAGGCAAAATACTTAGTAAAGCACAGACTCCTACGACTGCATCATCGGCATTTCCTACTGCGCTAGCGATACCCATGATACAGAAAGTAGGTAAAATCGCTAACAAAGAAATACACAACACCCAAAATCGGAATGTAACTTTGTCGAGAGCATGTTGATTAGAGGAAAAAGAAAAATTGTTAGACATTAGTAATACTCCTTTGTGGTGAAAATTGAAAGAAAGTTAGGATTTTATTTTCATTCAGCGCATAAAAAAAAGGGCGTGTGTCTTTTGCCCTCTTTCCAACCTCGCCAAAGGTACTAATGATGACAAATTGACCACGCCCTCCTTCAAAGGAGGGGCAGTGTTTGTCGCTCATTAGTTTCAAATTTTGGCGATTTGGAAAGAGCGAATCTACCGAACAAATTGTTTTATAACGCTTTACGTTTAATTCATACAACTCCAAAATGGTTTATTATTGTTTCCGGTTACCACACGATAGCCAGCATTCTTGTTATATTATCACTTTTCATGAAAGGTACAATACGGGGATGAAAAAAATTTTAAAGATTTTTTTCGTCATCCTGATTGATGTTTTATTCGACTTTTATCAAAAGGTTGGTTATCAAAAGGTTGGATATTTACCGGAGGGTAATATGTCAGTGGAATCATTTTTAGAATACGTCATTTGTCAAAATCGTCCTTAACAAAACCTCATTGCCACCTAATTTTCCGAACAATTGTTTAAAACAACCCCAGTAGTAAAAAATTAAAAACATGACAATCTCATTACTTCATTCACACGGAAGACAATGAGGTAATGAGGTTGACATGTGGGGAAACAATGGGCTACTGAGGTTGTTTTGTTAAGAAAATTAGGTAAAATGAGGTTTGTAAAAAATAAGCTAAACACCTTTGAAAAATTTAACAGAATGATTATGAAAGTAATTTTTATAAATACACGCAGTATATATACTTCTTGCAGTCATTCAGTTGATGTTTTTAGTTACATGAGTTTTGTGTATATGAGTTGTAAAAATGTCACGTTATAACAATTCCGTCCTGAAAGGACATTGCATAACAACCCACCGCAACGCGGTGGGTACGAAATCACAAAACACGATCACCCTGAAAGGGCAGTGGATAGTGGATAGTATCGCAAGCGGAAGTATTACCGTTTTGGTAATAATCCGCTTGCAACACTATTCACTCATAACTATTAACTAATACATTGCCCTTACAGGGCGATTGTTTGAGTGAATCGTTACCCGCCGTGTTGCGGCGGGTTATTATGCAATGTCCTTTCAGGACGGAATACAGGTTACTTTTGATTCAACAAAAAATGTTATAATATAAAACTAGTTGTTGTGCAAATTTAAACATTACAGTTATGACTACACAAAGTATATTACAAAATCACAATTATTGACCTGTATTTTTGTTTTGTTTTTTTGTCGTTCTATGCTTGTTTTGTAATTTTCAATACAAAAATAAATAAACTTAAAACCAATGTCTCGAATAATTATTTTTTTTATTTTACTCATTTTTGCGAACAATATTGAGTCAAAACTATTTTCGGCGGAACCGTTAAGATTTTACGTTGCGCCGAATGGTAATGATAATATCGCTGATGGAAGTCTTGACAAACCGTTTGTAACATTGGAACAAGCCAGAAATGAAATTCGGAAACGGAAAGAATCCCAAAAACTTACGGAACCGGTTGAAGTATTAATTCGCGGCGGTTTGTATTTTCTGCCGGACGGAATCAAGTTCGAAGCCAAAGATTCCGGAACAAAAAATATTTCGATAACCTATCGGGCTTTTCCGAACGAAAAACCAATTCTTGTCGGCGGCAAAAGAATCAAAAATTTTGTACCGTATCAAGGAAATATCGTTAAAGCTGATATGATGACGTCAGGAGTTGGCGATATTTATTTTCGGCAATTAATTTTCGATGGTAAACGCCAACACTTGGCACGTTATCCGAATTTTGATCCGAATAATCCTTATGGCGGCGGTTGGGCTTACGCTGCCGGCAAACGGATTTCAATGCATCAAAATGTTGAAGGTGAAACGAAAAACGAATTTGATCTTGAAGAAAAGGATTACCGAAACTGGAAAAAACCGGAAGAGATGGAGGTGATGGTTTTTGCACGATATAATTGGTGGAACAATATTTGTTCGGTTAAATCAATTGATCCGGCAACACGGCATGTTGTGCTTGCACAAAATGCTTCGTATTCAATTCGTTCCGGTGACCGGTTTTATTTCCGCAACGCTTTTGAAGAACTTGATGCGCCCGGCGAATGGTTTCTTGATAAAGAAACGAAAACACTTTATTTTTATCCGCCGGATTCGTTGGAAGGTAAAGAAGTTTTTGTTCCGACAACACGGACAATTCTTAAACTTGAACAGGGAACAACCGATTTGATTTTTTCCGGCTTAACGTTTGAATGTTGTGAAGGTGATGCGGTTCTGATTCTTGATTCTTCACGTTGCCGGATTGAGGCTTGTACGATTCGCAATGTCGGAGATTATCGAGGCAGCGGAGTTGGTATTTTCGGAGGTTACAATAATTCGGTGTACGGTTGTGATGTGAGTTCTATCGGTTCTAATGGTATTGCCTTGAGCGGCGGTGATCGTAAAACATTAAAACCGGCAAATCATGTTGCAGAAAACAACTATATTCATCATTTTGGTGTTTATTATGCTCAGGGTGTTGGTGTTGCTGTTGGAGGTGTTGGGCAACGTGTTGCTCACAATCTGATTCACGACGGTCCTCGTATGGCGATCATATTTAGCGGCAACGATCACCTTTTCGAATACAATCATATCCGTCACGTAAATCTTGAAACATCAGATACGGGCGCATTTTACACGGGCGGACGTGATTGGATTACCTCGCGCGGTTCCGTCATTCGGTATAATTTTATGCACGATATTTTGGGATTCGGCAAAGACCGTACGGAAAAATGGGTTTCACCTTATTATGCTTGGGGTGTTTATCTTGACGACAATGCCGGCGGTGTCGATGTTATCGGTAACATTGTACTACGTTGTCCGCGTGCAGGTGTTCATCTTCATAACGGACGCGATAACCGTATCGAAAATAATATTTTCGCCGATTGTGATCTTCAACAGATGGAATGCAATGGTTGGACAGAATCGAACCGAATGTGGACAGACCATTTTCCGGCAATGGTCAAGGGTTACGAATCAATTGCCGACGAACCGGCTTGGCAAAATAAACGCAACATAAAACTTCATCCGAAAGATGCGGTGTTGCCGAACAAAATGATTATGTCCGGCAACGAATTTGTACGAAATATCATCTTTTACCGAAATCCGACTGCAAAATATGTTCGTTTCAATACCTTTTCTCATGAACACAATACTGTTGATCACAATTTAATTTGGAGCGGCGGGAATCCGATTTTAACTGGGGTTAAGAATGCCGGAAAAAATATCAGTGAAAATCTTGCCCCAAATTCTTGTTTCGAAAACGGCGAAGCCGGTAAAATGCCGGCAGGTTGGGGATGGCAAATCAACCCCGACGGCAAATCTGTTATTGTTACGGATGAAACACAATACTCCGAAGGAAAACAATCTCTTAGAATTGATGCTCATTTTCTTAAAGACAAAACACGTGATAATTACCCATTGACATGTTCTATGCCTATTCCATTGGAAGCCGGTAAAATGTATCGTTTAACCGGAAAATTCAAAGCGTTACAAATAGATTCGCCGATCAATTTCCACGTTCATTATTGGGAAGCGAACAAAGGTTACTGGGGCAGCGGAGTGAGCGAAGCCAAAATCGGAACCGAATGGACAGAATTGGAACGGGTATTTACGATACCGAAATTGGGTGAGTCCGGTTATATTGACAGTATGAAAACGTTCCGAATTACCATTGGTTTCAGAGGTACAACCGGTTCTGTGTTTGCCGACGATATTTCGTTGCATGAAGTCGAAACGCCTAATGAATGGGAATCATGGAAACAAAAAGGAATGGATATTCATTCGGTTATTGACGATCCGTTGTTTGAGGACGAAAATGAAATGATTCCGAACAAAAAATATTCCGATGTCAAAGGTTTTAAATTACGAACGGATTCTCCGGCATTAAAACTTGGTTTCAAACAGATTCCAGTGGACAAGATCGGTCTCTATTCCGATCCGTATCGAGCATCGTGGCCCATTACCGAAGCCGAAGGTGCTCGTGAAAAACCATTGGTTGCAGAAAAAGCAACAGAATAATATATTATCGTACGTTTGTTCCTAATTTACGTTTTTGAGTTCTTTGGCAGTTTCAATAAAAACGTTGTAACCCTTGACCATTCGCACAAAATTTATAAAAATTAAGCGGCTTTTGTGTTTCTGATTTCCGTCCGTAAACAAAGTAAAGTCGGCTATCGCCGTATTGTTTAAAACGTTTCGGCGAAATGTTGACTACCTTTGGAGTTCCACTGGAGTGAAAATCGAAAAATAATAAGTCCACTGATATATTACGATTATCTTAATTCACGGTACACTTGATCGATTTTCTTTTTCCAATGGTCAATCTGTAAGCGTACTTGATTGGGAGCGGTTGAGCCGTAACTTTTCATAGCAGCAACAGCATTTGTTGCTCCCAAAATGGAAAAAACATTGTAATCAAACCCCTCATAAATTTCATGAAACTCCTTGAGCGGTAACTTCACAAGCGGTATATTACGTTCCATCGCAAGACGGACAAGACGCCCAACAATTTCATGTGCGGTACGTTGCGGAATTCCTTTCATAATCAGATATTCCATCAAGATTGTTGCATCAAGGTAACCGCGATCAAGTCTATCAGCAATACTTTCACAATTGAGTACCACTCCTTCCACCAATGGCGCAGCCAACATGAGCACCGCTTCAATTGTGTCAAAAGAATCAAAGATAGGCGGTTTATCTTCTTGTAAATCACGGTTGTAAGCAAGCGGGAGACCTTTGGTCAAAACAAGAAGAGTTTGGAGATTCCCGATAATACGAGCAGTTTTTCCCCGAATTAGTTCCAAAACATCAGGATTCATTTTCTGCGGCATAATGGATGAGCCGGTACAAAACGCTTGAGGAAGCCGAATAAAATTAAATTCGGAAGTTGACCAAAGTATCCATTCTTCCGCCAGCGTACTCAAATGAATCGCAATTTCAGCAAGGCAAAACGCCGTTTCCAGTACAAAATCGCGATCACTGGAAACATCAAGACTGTTCGCAGCAATTTGTTCAAAACCGAGATATTCTGCTGTTTTAGTTCGATCAATAGGAATACTGGTTCCGGCAAGAGCCGCCGCACCAAGTCCAAGAATATTCACACGCGTTCGGCAATCATGAAGACGTTGACGATCACGATCAAATTTTTCACAATAAGCCAGCCAAATATGTGGAGCAAGAACTGGTTGTGCTCGTTGCATGTGGGTGTAACCGGGCAAAATAACATCGAAATCCTCATCACAACGACCAATAAACGCCGCCTGAAGATCAACCAATCGCCGGTCAATCCGGTCAATCGCTTCCCGAATCCAAAGCCGAAGATCCGTAACAACCTGATCATTCCGACTGCGTGCAGTATGCAGTTTGCGTCCGACATCGCCAATCATTTCAATCAAGGCGTGTTCGATGTGCATGTGAATATCTTCAAATTCAATATTGAACGAAAATTTATTCTCTTCGATTTGTCGTCGGATTTCGAAGAGTCCTTCTTCGATCTGTTGAAATTCATCTTCGCTGAGAATCCCAACATCCCGAAGCATTTGAGCATGAGCAACCGATCCGCGAATATCAACCGCGTAAAGACGACGATCAACACTAATACTTTCCGTAAACAGTTCGACACGCCGATCCGTACCTTCCGTGAAAACACCGCTCCACGCTTTGGTTTTGGGAGAAGAAGAATCAGAGTTTGCGGAACCTGTTGATTGTGAACCGGTTGGCAAAGAATAATTGGAATTTTGAGATGATGTCACGAAATAGAATCCTTTTGGTTTGTTAATGATATAACCCGAAAACAGTTTGTATGTGTTTGTAATTATTCAATGAAATTGTTATAGAATTTGTTTTGCTTAAGTTTTAGGAAAATATAGTTTAAATATGTAATCATCAATTATTTAGTACTTCTGTTAAGCGTTTTTGGAAAGCGTTAAAACTTGGGTAATATATCAGTGGAATTATTGTTTTTCACATTAGCCCCGATAGGGGCGTCAGGATTATAACCCGCCCCAACGGGGTGGGTAAAAACTCCTCTTCAACCCAACGCCCTGAAAGGGCAACGGAATAGTTGAGAGTTGATAGTGGAGAGTGGATAGTTCGCAAGCGGATTACGACCAAAACGTTTTGAATCCGCGTGCGAACTATCAACTATCAACTAATATCCTGCCCTTTCAGGGCTACCTATTGTTGGTAACTACAAAAATTCCACTGATAGATTACGTTTTTTATACTTTTTTATTACACTTAATTATGTCGGAAAAAACGATTTTTAAACGAATTATTGATAAGGAAATTCCAGCACAGATTGTTTATGAAGACGATCTTTGTATGGCGTTCAA
>JAITBS010000091.1 GCA_031283515.1 Planctomycetaceae bacterium | reverse complement strand
TTGTTCAGTTTTTGATCATCAAATTTACCTTCTTTTTTCATCTGTTTCAAAATTTCTTCCATTGCATCACCATCTTGTGTTTCAGGATTAACCGGTTTTTTTGAAACGTTATTCTGTTTATCGCCTTTTGAAGATAAATCATCATTTTTCTGTTCCGAATTGTCTTTATCTGAATTGTTCGTCGAATTATTATTTGCCGAATCTGTTTTATCCGTATTATCTTTATTATTGTTACCGGATGTGTTTTCATTTGTGCCGGAAGGTTCTCGGTTCAAACCGTTTGAATCGCCCTGCTCACCGGATTCTTTACCTTGTTCCTCTGCGTTCCGGCCATTTTGTGAATCACCTGATTTTTGTTGCGCATCTTTTTCTCCGGCTTGTTCACTGTCTTGTTCTTCAGCGTTTTCTTTACTGTTTTCTTTGCCGTTTTTTTCTTTGTCATCCGGTTTTTCGGACAGCTCATCATTGGTCTGATCGTTTCGTCCGCGATCATTCATATCATCTTGCGAATCCCGATTTTTTTCTTGTTCCTGTTGTTTGTTTTCTGGCTGCTCTTTATTATCGTTGTCGTTGTCGTTATTGTTATTGTTATTGTTATTATCTTGTTCTTTGTTTTTGTCTTTGTTTGGGTTATCCTGTTCTTTGTTTTGTTTTTCTTTTTTATCATCGGAATTTTGTTCATTTTCTTGAGGCGGTTGTTCCTGTTTTTGCGGGGCAATAATTCGTACAGTAATTCGCCGTGTTGTTGCGTTGTTGGGATCGGGGAATTTCGTATCGACTGCCTCCGCCCAAATTTCCGCAGAATCACCTTCGGCAAGCCGGCTTGTGATTGGCGAGAAAACCGCTTGGCGTAGAATCGAACCTTTATATTCCGTAGGTCCTGTTGCGGGTGATTCTAAGAGTTCAACAGGACGAATTTGTTTGTTTCCGGACTCAACATGAAACCGTAAATACCGTAACCCAAAATCACGATCTTCCGCCTGAACCGGTAATTCTAAGGAACTGTTGAGCGGCAAGTCCAATTGCGCAACATCTTTTAATTTGGTATCGGTATCAGCCCATTGTATTTGGGGCGGTTGATCCGGCAACACTTCAAGCCGAAAAATACCGCTTCGGCGACTTTCATACCCTTCCAAATCGGTTGCCCGAAACGAAAAATTTCGAATCGTTGTTGGATTGACATTTTGCGGATCGAGTTTCAGCGTGATTGAGGCGGTTGCTTCCAACGGGTTGTTCTCGGAGAGTTTCATGCCGACAATTCTGACCGGATCATAATCAAATACAATATCAACCCGTTGTAACGGAATAGTGCTTCGAACACCGATTTTAACTTCTGTTCCTTCAACGGCGCGAATATCACCGCTGTTTTCAATGGTTTCATCCGGTAATCCGGTGTAATGGGGAAATCGGTATTTTAGTGAAACAATTTCGATGGTTGCGGTGGGACGAACTTCGATACGAAAAGTTCGGCTGCGGCTGTCGTTTTGGGCAATCCAGTAATCAACACCACTGATAAAACCTTGTTTCCCCGGCGGAAACGGAATTTCATAACGTATTTTCCCTTCTGGTAGGGACATTGGAATTGCCTGCCGAACAAATTGACCGTCATCGGTGGAGAAGAAGAGATAAACCGGTTCATTACTTTGACCGACCACTTCGGCGGAAATAGTTAATTTGTCGCCCTGTAATGCAACAGTATTTCCGGGTTCGATATTTAGAAAACGTATCGCTTGAGGTTTTTCGATATTGCTGATGGGCAGCATAATCCGAGCCAACGAGGTAAGCGGATTTTTGGGCGAAAAAAGAGCATAGACCACAAAAAACAAAAAACAAAGTGTTAAGGCAATACCCCATCGTGTGAGACCGCGCAAATCGACTGCTCGTTCCGAAGAGATTTCATGAACACGGGACACTGCTGTTTGTGTAACACCGTCAAACATGCGTTCTGCTAATTTGTCGTTACAATTACTTTCTTGTTCGAGCCGTTCTTTACGGAGCAAAATCCAATTCACAATTGAATTTTTTAGAGACGGAACACTTTCTTCCAATAAACTTGCGGCATAAACGGGATTGATGGGATAAAGCAGAAGCGGAACAATCCGGCGATAAATGTAAAACGCAACAATAAAAAGAAGAATAACGAAAATACCAAACCGCAAAGATATTGACAAACCGTTTGTGAAAAACCAGTGATCGGCAAGAACTGCCGCGAATAAAACTGCCAAAAGAATGGTCAGGAGTGAGAAAAAGGAGAGGAAAAGATCGATATGCCGAATAAAATGTCGTGTTTCATTGATTTGCCGATCCAGAGTTTCATCGGGATTTTCAATAATGAGTTGTGCGGTATTGGCAGTCATTTTTTCGTGTTCCTTTCATTGCAACCGTCCATGCGAATGGACAAGGACAATTGCAATCTATTACGATTGTACTTTCCTAAAACATAGTGAAACGCCCATTAACAAATTCCTTAGGTTTATATTTTACAAAAACCTACCATCAAATTTAATGCGATTTTCACCAAAAAAGTATAAAACTATAAAATAATCGTCGTTTAAAAATATCACACTTTAACCCTTCTTTATCTTATTTTTTTGAGAAAGAACGGATTGTATTAAATTGTTTCAAAATTATTGAGAAAAATTTTTAACCGAATTCGTAATCTATCAGTGGAATTATTATTTTTTATTCTTCACCTCGAAGGGGCAATGTATTAGTTGATAGTTGAGAGTGGATAGTGGAGAGTTCGCACGCGGATTCAAAACGTTTTGGTCG
>JAITBS010000089.1 GCA_031283515.1 Planctomycetaceae bacterium | reverse complement strand
TATTTTGTTTCCATAAAAAATTCACCCTAACTTTTTCAACACGACCATGAAACACACAAAACGCCCTCCGTTTATATTTCGGCTGATGCTTTTATCACTTTTTCTTCCGATCTTCATGACCATCGGAAGTTCGCTTGTTTTCTCCATAACGGACAAAACTGAGCCGCTCTGGAATTCATCGAACATGACGGATTTGGTGATCTTTGAGGTATCGACACTTTGGTTTGTATTGTTTTCGATGATATTTTTACCGTTATTACTTGGTATCTGGCTTTTTTGGAGCGGTAAATGGCGGCTGCCTGTTCTGGTTAGCGGAACGGTGTATTTGGGGATAATTTTACTTGGTATTTCCGGACATTTGGAATCATACGCACCGCCGGAAAAACGGGTAATCACTTGCAGCGTCGTCTATCAAAAAAGCGATCTTTACTGTAACGGAGTTTATCTTGGTCAGACGCCGTTTGAAATCAGTGTGAAGGAATTGGTTGCGAAAGTTCCCGAATGGACGAGTCCGCCGGAACAATATTATTATGCCGATAATTCCGGCAATACGGTTTACACTTGGCTGCCTTGGGACGATTTTCGTAAAGAACAATATCAGGAAATAAAAACGATGTTGACTTTTGGAGAACAACCAAGATTATCGCCTGCCGAGCAAAGAAAACAACGCACAAAATACGAAACAAATTGTCGTTACTGGTGGCGGTTGGAGAATAATAAGAGCCGGATTGTTATAAAAGAGCCGAATCGATCTTCATACTTTTACCGCAAACCGTTTGAAAAAACTTCGGACTATTTCATTCCTATTGAGTTTGTGGAGTCTTTGTCTGATGGGACTCACGCTTGTGCATTGGTTCGTGTTCTTGGAGAACTTACGGAGTCGGAAAAAAATACTTGGGATCGGCATGTTCTGAAACACTGGCCAATACTTAATATTCCGTTATCCGGTGTATTAAATGCAGAAGCCCGAAAATATCGTTCAAAAAATTCGGAGGATCCGCGTGCAAAATTATTTGATACGGCGTTGTATTCGACGGCGCGGTTACGATATGGATTGTCCGATCCGCCGACCGAAGAGGAATGCCGACAACTTCTGGCAAATTGGGTTGACCAATCCGTTGAACATTTAAAACCTTTTGCACCTCGTGGAGGTGTTTCCTACACAGGTGAAAAACTCCCGTCTTCTGCTGTTAGTAGTGACGAAGGTCATTATTTAATTGATGCCGCAATCAAGGTAATGGGCGAAGCCATTCGAAAACCGCTTCTCGAACAATGGAAAACAAATCATTACCGAAATGAACGAGGTTGGGCTCCGTTGTTGTATGTTGCCCAAACCAATCACGATGCGGACTATTTTAATGAATTTGTACGGTATTTAGCAACCTCCCGCAGAGGACAACTGGAACTGCTGGGAAATCAAAACGAACAGGTGATTCCATTGTTCAAAACGTTTTTGAATCGGAAATCTCTCAATGAGAGAATAAGCGAGATTATGAATAAGGAGAAAACTCATTATTCGCGGATTATTGGTTTCTATAATTCGGTGGATAATCCGCTGTTGGAACCGGTTTTCCGTGAATATATTGTTCAGGCACTTTCCGATCCGGAACTTTCAAGCGACTCGCGCCGACTGTTAAACTCAACAGTGGGTCAAATTATTGTTCGCCGAATCAATCGGGAACATTTGGATAAAAACGAATTAAGGATTTGGGTTGAGTCTCTTCCGTTACAGCAATCGTTAAAAGGTTTATTGGTACGAATGATTCGGACAAAATCCGGCGGAACAAAATCGTTTTCCGATTTTCTTGAAGAAGCCGCAGGCTACAAATTTGCTATCGAAACCAACATGACCGCCGACGAAGTAACCCGTTGGTTTGCGGAAAACCCCAAAGGAACAATTAATGAATTTTGTGAACTATTTACAGAGAATTTTGTATTCTCCCCGATGGACAACATATTCAAACAATCCTTGAACCAATATATTCCGGAGCCGGCAACAAAAATATCGGTTGTTGATATTGTCGGCAAAACAGACCTTAATCGTTATTTAATACGGGCGTTACTGAAAACCAATACACCGGAAACGCAAAAAACGATTAAACAAATTTTCAATAACGACCCCAATGGTCATAACCTTGTTTTGGAAAGTATTCAGAGAGAACACGGGGTTATCCAAACAAATATTGAGGATGTTCCTTCGTCTTATGGTTCGGGTTTTTCAGTGGAGTTACCGGATTTTGTTTTTGAAATACTTGACAAGATCAATGACTTGGAAGGTCGTTCTTGGTCATACATACTGTTCTCGTGTTCGTCGCCGAAAGCCGGACAACTGTTAGAAAAATGGTCACACACGGAAAACAATAAATGGAAACCTATTTTTCTATCTCATTTGGAACATTGGCGGAAACAAAGTGAAATTCGGAATCGCGATAAGCAATTATTTTATGATTTGGTTGAGGACAAGATATTACCGGACGATTTAATGGTTCCGCCAACCTCATGGGTCTGGAAAAACGGTCAATATGTTCCGGTTGATAATCATAATGATAATTAGGAGGAACGATTCCGTGTCAATGACAAGAGGTAGGCGGCGTTTCGCCGACTTGTCCTGTTACGGCTGAAAATTAAAAAACAACAGTGTACAACACAATAACAAATTCCACTGGTGCGACCTTTCGGCGAAAGGTCGCCTACCACCGTTGGAATTCGCCTACCGCCATTGGAATTGTTGTAATATATCAGTGGAATTTTTGTTTTTCGATTTTCACCCCGAAGGGGTGCGATTTTCATAACCGCAGGTCATCGACCTGCGGCTGGACACCATCAACATCCCTCTGTCTGAAAGACAGAATTTTAATAATCGCATAGCAGGTTTTACGATTAGGCTCGTTTAGTTTCGCCTTTCAGGCGATGTTGAGATGATGCGTTGACCGTAGGTCGCGCTTCGCTTGACCTACGGTTATGAAAATTCCACCCCTTTCGGGGTGAATAATCAAAAATAATAATTCCACTGATGTATTACTAACTTTTTAACAATACCTAACTTTTTTACCACTACCATGAAACACACAAAACGCCCGCCATTTATATTTCGGCTGATGCTTTTATCAGTTTTTCTTCCGATCTTCATGAGCGTCGGAGTTATGACTGTTTTTTTCGTAACGGACAAAACCAGTCCGCTTTGGACGGTACAATCGCTCATGATTGATTTGCCGATCATGGATATACAGGCGATTTGGTACATTTTGTTTGTCACAATGTTTTTACCAATTTCACTTGGCATCTGGCTTTTTTGGAGCGGTCAATGGCGGTTGCCTGTTCTGGTGAGCGGAATCGTGTATTTTGGGGTCAATTTACTAGGTGATTTTGGATATTTGGAATCATACACGCCGCCGGAGAAAAGGATAATTTATTGTAATAGTGGTCATCGAGGAAGCGACATTTATTGTAATGGAGTCTATCTTGGTCAGACACCGCTTGAAATGACAGTAGAAGAATTGGTTGCCAAAGTTCCCGAATGGACAAGTCCGCCGGAACAAGATTATTATGTATCGGTTCCGGGCAGCAACCGTTGGCGGCAACACATGATAAATTTGCCGGTACAATATTCTTCGTATTGGGAAGATTTTGATTCTGTTACTTACGCTTGGTTTCCCTGGGACAATTTTCGTAAAGAACAATTTCCGGCAACAAAAACGTTATTTGTTTCTAAAAAACAACAACCGGTATTATCGTCTGACCAACAGAGAAAACAATTTACTGAATATGAAACAAATTGCCGTTACTGGTGGCGGTTGGAAAATAATAAGAGTCGGATTGTTGCGAAAATAAATTCCCATTCATACAGACAAGACCAGCCGTTTGAAAAAATTAGAACTTATTCTTTTCCGAATATAGAAGAGCAATCTTTGTCTGATCAGTTTCATGCTTGGGTATTGGTTAATGTTCTCGGAGAACTTACCGAGTCGGAGAAAAATGCTTGGGATCGGCATGTTCTGAAACACTGGCAATTACTTTATATTCCGTTATCCAATAGATTAAAGGCAGAAGCCGAAGCAGCCGAAGCCGAAAATTATCGTTTAAAAAATCCTGATAATTCGCGTGTAAAAATGTTTGAAACGGCGTTGGATTCGACGGCGCGGTTACGTTATGGATTGTCCGATCCGCCGACCGAAGACGAATGCCGCCGACTTTTGGCAAACTGGATTGACAAATCCAATCAGCAACAACTTTTTTACTTGGGCGGTCAACATTACTATGCTATTGCTGAAACTGAAATAAGCTCGTCTGCTACTCTTTCCGGTGCAGAAAATCATTTAGTTGATGCCGCAATCCGAGTCATGGGCGAAACGATTCGAAAACCGCTGATCGAGCAATGGAAAACAAACAATTACCGAGATGAAAACGCTTGGACGCCGTTGTTGTATCTTGCGAAAACAAATCACGATGCGGAATACTTTAATGAGTTGGCGCGGTATTTCGCCTACTCCCATTACGGACAACTTGAACTGCTGGAAAATCAAAACGAACAGGTCATTCCGTTGTTCAAAACGTTTTTGTATCGAAAACAATTCCATGAGATCATAAACGAATTCAGGAATAAGGAAAACGATCGTTATTCCCGAATGATTCATTTCTATGGTCAGGTGAATAATCCGTTGTTGGAACCGGTTTTTCGTGAATATATTGTTCGTGCACTTTCCGATCCGAAAATTTCAGCATCAACTCGTGAGAAATTAAATGAAGTTGTTATCAAAGTTATTTCTTACCGAATTAGTTGGGAAAATATTGATCAAAACGAATTAGCGGTTTGGGTTGAATCTCTTCCGTTACCGCACTTGTCCAAAGATTCATTAGTCCAAAAAATTCGGATAGAATCCGGTACAATATCGTCTTCCGAAATTCCTTATGCTCCCGACGAATTCTATGATTCTCTAATGGGTACGATTATCTGCATAAAAATGACTGACGACGAAATAACCCGTTGGTTTACGGAAAATCCCAAAGGAACCATTGACGACTTTTGTGAACAATTTGCGGACAATTTTGTACGATTACATCCCAATAATCTGCGGCAATCCCAAAAAGGACTTATTTCGGGAACTGCATCATTCTACTGTCAATATGAAAAAAATCCTGTTCGATATTTAGTGTCGGTACTGCTGGAAGAAAATACGCCGGAAACACAAAAAGTCATCAAACAAATCTTCAATAACGACACGACCGGTCACAAGATTGTTTTAGAGGAGATTCGGAACCAATTCGGAGTGAAGTTAATGAGCAGACCTGATATTGATTACACGAATTTTCCGGATTTACTGGATTTTTTCAATGAGTTACCGGATTTTGTTCTTGATATTATTGATGCAATTGATGAGACGGAAATTCGGTCTTGGATACCGACGCTGACATCGTGCCCGTCGCCGAAAGCCGAACAAATTTTAGAAAAATGGACTCACACGGAAAACAATAAAGGGAAACAAATGTCCCTTTATCATCTTGCAAATTGGCGGAAACGAAAAGAAATTCGGGAACAAAGTAAGCAATTATTTTATGATTTGGTTGACGAAAAGATATTACCGGATGATTTAGCGGCTCCGCCAACACACTGGGTTTGGAAAAATAATCAATATGTTCCGGTTGATAATCATAATGATAATTAGGAGGAACGATTCCGTGTCAATTTTATTCTTCACCCCGAATTGATTCTTCATCCCGAATGGGTGAGATTTTCATAACCGTAGGTCAAGCGAGTAGTTGAGAGTGGAGAGTTGATAGTGGATAGTGTCGCAATGCGGAGTAATAACGTTCCGGTAGTAATTCCGCTTGCACTCTCCACAATCAACTCTCCACTATCGACTTTCAACTATTATACAGTTGATTGACTTCTTGTTGAGTGAGATGCCGCCATTCGCCGGGTGTTAGTTTTCCTAGTTTTACAGGACCGACAGCAATACGAATCAGTGTTAAGACTTTGTGACCAAGCCGCGCAAAAAGACGCCGAACTTCACGGTTTTTGCCTTCCGAAAGCGTCATGTCCAAAATCGTACTGTGTTTATACTGCCCCTTGATCACCACCCCAGATACTTTCGCAAACCCTTCCGCAAGATACATCCCCTTACATAATTGATTCACGGAACTTTGCGTCAGTTCGCCGGCAACCTGAACCCGATATACCTTCGAAACACCATATCTGGGATGTGTTAAACGTTCCGATAAAGCTCCGTCATTGCTTAAAAGAATTAACCCTTCACTGTCCCTATCAAGCCGACCAATCAGGAAAAGACGACCCAATTTTTGCGGAATTAAATCAAGAGTCCTCGCTCGTCCTTGCTGGTCGTGGTTGGTGCAAAGATAACCCTTCGGCTTGAAAAGAGCAAGATAAACCGGTTGCGTTTTTTTGAGCCGTTCCCCGTCCACTTTAATCTCATTCCGAACAGGATCAATCTTACAACCAAGCCGAGCAACAGAACCATCAACCTCAACTCTCCCCTGTTCTATTAACTCCTCACATTGCCGGCGACTCCCAAAACCAGCAAGCGCAAGAAATTTCTGTAATCGATGTTGTTCACCGGATTCCTTTGCAAACACACTGTTTCGGCGATTACCCGAATCGTTTGTTTGGACGGCAGGTTTGGTTCTTCTGGGGACTGTCTTGTTGGAAACTGTTTTCGCCGCATTGCCCGAAGCAGAATGACGGAATGATTTCGGAGAGGTTGGCTTCTTAGCAATATGTTTCGAATAACGTTTGGGCATAAAATAATAGAATGTAAAAGTAATGAAATGAGTAATATATCAGTGGAATTTTTGTTTTTTACGTTTATGGACTTTAGTAATATTACTGAAATGATTCAATTTGCAAAATCTTTTTCTTATCGCGATTATAACGCCTTTCGGTTGACAGGTTCTAATCTAAAAAGGCGATGCCGGAGTGAACAAACCCCCAAACTGAAAGAACGGAAAAAGAAATTCAAATTGTTTTTCATCGAATATTTTTCATTGGAGTTAATTTGGATATCTTCAACAATAACCAAACCAGCATCCTCACATAGTTTCTGAAACCGCTTGCCTGAAGCAAAACAAACACCTATTCCGGCGGTGTTGGCTCCGAAAAAACGTGTAATTCCGGCAAGAGGTTTATTTCGTGTCAAATAGTAAATCAATTTAACGGAATATTCATCGGTGATCCAGGACTGAACAATTCGTTCCGAAACAATGATATAACCATTGGGTGAAAGAAGTGTGCAGGCATTTTTCAAAATAGTCGTTTGCAACTGTCGTGTTTCCTGATAAGACGGACAAATACAATGATGCAGTACATCGGAAAAGCAAATTAAGTCAAATAACCCATACCCCCCCCCCCTATCTAATTTAACGTAATGTGATAAATCTTCAAGATTACCGAGAATAAGTTGTTTTCGTGGATGAGGTTTATTCTGGTTCAGCATAAATTGAGCAGAATCGACAAGAGTTCCTTGTGCATCGGGAAATTGGTCAAGCAACATATCGAGATATTGCCCATTCCCGCCGCCACAGTCAAGAATCGTTTTAATCGGATAATTTATTTTCGACGGCAATTGTTCAAAATAGGCAACAAGCCGCGCCGGAAAACCGCTCTTATGAAGAAATGCCGCCAATTGGGAATCCGATAATTTTAAGTCTTCTGTTTGCATTGATGCGGAATTTAAGTTATTCAAAAAAATCTACATAATCTGTTGAAATACAATTGTCCATCACAATTGAACATCTTATTTCAAACTTCACAACAAATCTCGGCAATTTGACAAACGGAGAATCAATGCGGAGAAAATGACGGTTCGTTCAATTCTTCGATTACAATATTTGAATTGGTATAAATATCAATTTCAGAAGCGATTTTAAGTGATTCTCTCACGATTTCTGTTGCGGACAGATCACTTTGTGCCAAAAGAGCTTTTGCGGCAGCCATAGCGTAATTACCGCCGCTTCCGATTGCCAGAACACCGTCCGACGGAACAATCACATCGCCGTTACCGGAAAGCAACAATGTTGATGCCGGATCAACAACAATCATCATCGCTTCCAAACGCCGAAGTGCACGATCCGTTCGCCATTCTTTAGCGAGTTCGGTTGCGGCGCGGGGAATATTCGACGGATAATCTTTGAGTTTGGCTTCAAACCGTTCAAGAAGTGCAAACGCATCCGCTGTGGAACCGGCAAATCCCGTAATAACTTTGCCTTCCAAAAGTTTACGGATTTTATTGGCGTCCGATTTCATAATCGAATTGCCGAGTGTTACCTGACCATCGCCGCCAATAGCAACCTTACCATTGCGGCGAACTGTTAAAATTGTCGTGCTATGTGATTTCATAAAATGTAAATGGAAAATAAACCGTATCAGCCAAGCAATACGATGTAAAATAAACAATCTTAATTAAAATAAAAAACCAAACAACTCGGATTAGTTTACCTTGAAACGTTTCTTTTTCAAGGACGACCATGTGAATTTTTGAGTAATGTCCGCAAATATTGATCGCAAACTGAATTATTACAAATTGACGTTCGCCGGAAGTCTATCTTGCTTTAATCCTGCCGTAATTATAAAATAGCAAAACATTGGGCAACTTAAACAGATAAAATAGCATCTGTTTTTTTCGAATCATTATTATCCTTTTTTTCAAATGTTGAGAAAATTTATGAAAACGAGATTTTTGGCTCCATTAATTCTATTTATTCAACCGGAACTTTTTTATTGGTTAGGGTTTTCCTTTTTTTCGACAATTTTTCTTATGACCGGACAAGCAGAAGAATCCAACCGTCTTTTTATTGGAACTTATACGAGCGAAAACGGCAGTCAAGGCATTTACACTTGCCAATGTGACCCGATAACAGGAACTCTTTCAGAACCGGTGTTGGCGGCGAAATGCGAGCAACCGTCGTTTTTAGCGATTCACCCGTCACGCCCTTTGCTTTATGCGGTTGCGGAACACCATTCCAAAGCCGCACTGTACGCATTTACTTACCGGAAATCGACAGGGGAATTAACATTACTAAACGAAAAAGAGATTCCGGCTCAGTCCTCGTGTCATCTTTGCATTTGCCGATTACCGGATTCTGATGCGGGAGCTGAGTCTGCCCCTAAACCCGAATCTGTTGTTGTTGCGAATTACACGTCGGGAAATATTATTTCGTTTCCGATTTTGACCGGCGGGAAAATCGGAGATATTGCAACAAATTACGCACACACCGGAAGCGGTCCCAATAGTGCACGTCAAAAAGCACCGCATCCTCATGCCGTCTATTTTGATGCCGAAAATAAAACTATTTCTGTACCTGATTTAGGAATTGATCGGGTTATGTACTACGATATTGATATGAAAACCGCCAAACTAACTCCTAAAAAGGAACATCCGTATTTAATTCTTCCGTCCGGCGGCGGACCGCGTCATCTTGCGGTTTCCAAAGACAAACGGTTTACTTATGTCAACAACGAATTGAGTTCAACAGTTTGTGTTTTTGAAACGAAAATCAAGGCAATAGTTCAAGAGATTTCGACATTACCGGAAGGAGCGGTTGTACCGAACAATTCCACTGCGGAAATAGAACTTGCTCCATCGGGGCGATTTTTGTACGTTTCTAATCGGGGCGATGATTCTATTGCGGTGTTTGCCGTTGAACCGCAAAACGGTCAACTTTCGCGTATCCAAAATATTTCAAGCGGCGGTAAACATCCGCGTTTTTTTACATTAGATCCATCAGGAAGTTTTCTGCTTTCCTGTAACATGGAAACAAACAATATTGACGTATTCGCCGTTCACCCAGAAAACGGCATGTTGACTCCAACTCCGTCAAGAATCAATATTGCCCGACCAGTTTGTATCGTATTCGCTCCGTAACGAATAAGAGATTTCCGGTCTTATCATTGATTTCTTTCTGCCAAGATTCAACCTTCGGCGTCTTCTCGTCACTCCGAAACGGTGCAATTGTACAAAAATGTTGATAGTAAATTACGGACATTTAATTATTTTAATTACATGTACCGTTATTCACTATCAACTTTTCACTTTTTTTGTTGTGTTATCTTACCCAACTAAGTGATGAGTTATAAACCTGTGCTGAGGTTCTGCCGTAACTGCCGGTCGTTTGTGTTGAAGTTCTGCCGTAATTGCCGGTAACTTGCTGCGATGCACTGTTTGTTCGAAGTGTTGTTGTGTTCGAAGCAGTTCGGCTGGTTTGAGTTGCCGATTGCCGTGACGGCGCATAAGTTGCCGTTTTTTGTGCCGACGAAGCCGAACTTTGACCGCCGGAACAAATTGTTACACAGTCTTGCGGGTTACGCCCAACACAACACGCGGCTTGTTTACCGCCATTCGAAGAACAGCAGGAAGCACCGCCGGATTGGGAGGTACTGCTTTTTTGTGCAGTACCGGAAATGTAACTGGAATTTGCACTCGTTGCAGAAATAGCCATTGTAATCTCCTTAAAATAAAATGGATTGTCTCAAAAATTAAACGAAAAAAAATTGTCAACAACAAACATTTCGTTAATTCAGCAAGACAAGTAAAAGGAGATGCAGACGTACCGGTAGTAACGAAACCAATGATTCGTAAACTCGATAAAAAGTAACGATTTTAATGACCGGAATTGACATTACCGAAAACGAATACGGTGAATATCCGTCAATCAACAACTCATCCGAATTTTGCCGGAACGAAATCGAAGACGATGAAATGAAGGTTGATTGTTTGGGAACCGATTTCAAAGAGCAAGGACAAACCGGTGATTCTTGTTGAACATCAGACAGAACTGTTTTCGTCAACATTCGGGAACAACAACTTTGAGTTACCGTTGATACGTCTGATCCGGTTGATATATCCGATTCTTGCGAACCGCAACAGCAAGCCGAATCAGTTGACTCTTCGGCGGTTACAGTTATTTGATGCAAATTATAATCTTTGTTACAACGGCAATCCAAACAATGACAAACACCGATTTTCGGAACAAGTGCGTAACACAAAATCACTGTTGACAACAGCCAACGGAAAATTTTGTTTTGTACGAATTGTTGTAATCTGTTTTTCATGGAAATGGAAAACAATACGTTGTTACAAATCAATAAATATTGATACTACTGGTGTATCGGCAGGTTGTCATACAAAAAATTCGTCAAAAAATTTTTTTCTTGGATTGTCATTTTAATTTTACATTCACGCAGGAATATTTTGTGAACGGTAATGATTTCGGAATCCTTCGCATCACTGCCGTCAATGATAATTTTTGGTAATCTTTGTCGATTTGTTAAACTTTTCGAATTACGAAAGAATATCTTTCACAATATATTTCTTACACTTGAAAATTCAGTTTTCATTTTCGGCAAGATAAACTTTTTGACAAAATAAACCGGATTTACAAGATTTTTAAGTGAAAACACTTGGTTATACATTTCAACAAAACCCAATTTTAAAAGTGATGAATATATTCAATAATCCTTTCCTCGATATTTTTAAAAAGCAACGGGTACTTGCGTTCAATCTTGGTGAGATGGTAAAATGTGTACCGAAAATTTTTGTTTAATCGGCGGCTTAAATCCATTTAGCAATTGTTTCCGTTTTGGTAATAGCAAGCGGAATTTCCGTTAAAAGCAGGTAAACACAAGGTAAAAGGAACACCGTGATTCAACTAAAAATTCCAATGAAATATTACACAAGATAAACAGTTATAATTTTTACCATTTATTCTTATACAAAAATGCGTGTTTGTATTCAACGGGTCAAACGAGCTTCGGTAACTCTTCCGGCAACCGGCACTATAATTAGTGAAATCGGTATTGGGTTGTTGGTACTTCTGGGTGTTGGAACAGAAGATAATGAAACAGTTGCGAAAGAGTTGGCGAAAAAATGTACCGAACTTCGTATTTTTGAAGATGACGCCGGCAAAATGAATCGGTCATTGATTGATGTTGGCGGTTCGATGTTGGTTGTAAGTCAATTTACGCTCTACGCCGATTGCCGTAAAGGGAGAAGACCAAGTTTTACTGACGCAGCACCGCCGGATAAAGCTGACCAACTTTATCAGGTTTTCGTCGAAACAATCAAGAATCTGGGAATTTCCGTTGCGACCGGTGCGTTCCGTAACGAAATGCATGTCGAACTTGTTAACAATGGACCTGTTACCATCTGGATTGATACTGCGCAACGTTAACTCTTTTTTGTAACATATTCATTGTACTTTAAAATTCGATTTCATAAAAACAGAATTTTGTGTCTTTTATTTAAAATCCTGCCAATTCTTTTTATCACGTCAAAATATTTGTAATCTATCAGTGGAATATTCGTCAATTTGTTTACCAATGACTCCAAAGGCAGCCAACGTTTCGCCGAAACGTTTTAAACAATACAATACGGCGTACTCGCCGACTTGCCCCTGTTGACGGACGGAAAATTAAAAACCAACCGTTGCGACCGTGGGTTTATTGTATTGTATTGTATTATTGTATTGTTTAAAACCCTTCGGCGAAAGGTCGCCTACCTTTCAGTTGCCTACCTTGTAATTTCCAACTGTAAACAAATTCAATAATAATTCCACTGGTAGATTACAAATATTTTTATCCTGTCAAAAAATGAAAAACGAATTGTCAAGTGTGATGAGTATTGTTTGTTTTTTGATTCGGAGAGCACAACCAAAAACTTTCGGTATCCCTTGAAACCGCTCATTTTTTCTGCTATGATAACTCCCTTTCATGTTTTGACAATATCGTTTTAACCCTATATTTTTAGTATTATGAATTTAGACGACACAAAATATAAAAATTTTGCTTTAGTTCGGGAGATGCTTCGTGCGTCGGAGATTATTGGTAATTTTGATTTTGGCCGGACGAAACGGATCATTGATTCGATTAAGACGACCAACCGTTTTTTTCTGACCGGAGAAGGTTCCAGCCGTATTTTTCCTGCCAAACGGTTTATTGCGTCCATCTTGGGACGTGGTCTGAACCTGACAACCGCAACCGACGGTGCCCGTCAAGCATTGGAATATGACCTGTCACAATGGACGGTCATCGGAGCCTCGAACAGCGGGCAAACAAAAGAACTTATCACATTGTTTCAAAAATTGCATCTGGAAAAACATACACGGCTTTTCGGTTTAACAGCCAATGCCGGAACCAAGTTGACGGAGGTTGCCGATTCGATTGTTTTATCGTGCGGAAAAGAAGACGCAGTCGCCGCAACAATGAGTGTTGTTGAGCAGGCTCTTGTGTATCAATCAATCGAAGCGGGTTTAGCGGATTGCCGTTGTGGTTGTGTGGAACGAAAAACCGAAGCCGGACATCTTGCCGCTGAAGTGTTGGCAGCGGAATACGATGCCGAACTCATTAAAAAAGCGGCGGCGGCTCCGGTCATTTATCTTGCCGGACGAAACAACGGTGTTGCGGAAGAACTCGCTCTGAAAGCAAACGAAATCACACGAAAACGAAGTCAATATCTCGAAGGAACCATTGTTGTTCACGGAATTGAAGAAGTGATGAATCCAGAAGATATTGTTGTTCTTATGGAACCGTTTGAACAAGACGCAGAATTTTATAAAAAGAATTTGGTAGATGGAGTTGGGTTAACAGTTATTGCCGTTTCCTCGAAACCAACTTTATTCGAAACAATTCTAATTCCGTCCCTGCCGCGTTACAATGAGTATTTTCAACTTCTTGCCGGATGGAATTTATTGGTTCAAACCGGTATTGCATGTGGAATTGATATTGACAAACCCAAACGCGCCCGCAAAATAGGAAACGCTTTTTGAAATATTACAAATTTTAGGGAAAACAAAAGGGAACTTCTAAAAACCTAAATTTTTACTCAAAAAAATATTCGCAAGTCCTTATTTTTAAGGATAAGATTTTTAGGAAACGTGGTTTTTAGAAATTCCCAAAAAATATTCCTGTTGACTTCCAACGATCTTTCGGATACACATTAGAACTAATTCGGTTGCGATATATTTTTTTGCCGTATTGTCTAGCGGTAAACAAATCGCAGGATTTTAACCAACCCTTTTAAAAAGGAGTCTGACAATGGAAAATTTAATGAGAGGTCTCACCGTGTTTTTTGGGAATTTTCTGGTAAAACTCCCGATGTTAAACTGGGTAAATCGGGAAAATCAGGGGGGGGGGCGCTGTGCAGTGGAACGTGTTCTGATTCTAAACGCTTTTCAGTACAATCCGTACGACTTCTTCGTTTCACATCAT
>JAITBS010000058.1 GCA_031283515.1 Planctomycetaceae bacterium | reverse complement strand
AAATCAATCAACAAGTCTTTATTCGCCTCTTCGCCGAAAAGTTTTTTGAAACCAAAATCTGTATAAGGATTGATGTAACGGGAAGGCATGGGTGTAGTTAAGAGTTAAAAGTGAATAGTGGGGAGTGAATCGGTTTATCCGATCACAACTAGTAACCATTCTACTGTTTTTCTAAATGCTCGACAAGACATTGAATTTTTAAAGGTTATTTGTCGGCTCATCCTAAATTTTAAGATTACCAAAGCACTAGCAATCTGACTTGGATTGCTAGCAATTTGACTTGGATTGCCGGCAATCTGACTTGGATTGCTAGCAATCTGACTTGGATTGCCGGCAATCTGACTTGGATTGCCGGCAATCTGACTCCAAAGGTTGCCTACCTTGTAATTGCCAACTGTAAACCAATTCAAAAATATTCCACTGATAGATTTACGTTTAAGTGTTGTTTGTTATTGACAACAAAAGATTGATTGTAGATAATAAGGCGGTTGTTTGTACCGATGATACAGAGTCAATCTTTGTCAATCTTTTTTATTACCACGATGCCGGAATATCGTTATACTGCCCGGAATGAACTTGGAACCAAAATTGAAGGTGTTATCGACGCCGCAACCGAATTAGAGGCAGCCGCAACACTTTCCGCCGGAGGATTGTTTCCATTGGAAATGACGCCGGTCCTAAAACAAACCGTCACCGGAAAAGTTCGACGTGTCAGAGGACAACAATTGGCAGCATTCTACTCACAACTCGCTGACTTATTACATGGCGGTGTGCCATTGCTCCGATCACTGAAAATATTGCACGACCAAACATCCAATACCAATCTAAAATTCGTTCTGGATAATATCTACCGCCGCGTCGAAGCCGGAGAAACATTGGCAGAAGCAATGACCCGATACCAAATCGTCTTTGGTGAAATGGGTGTTCAGATGGTTCGCGCCGGAAGTGAAGGCGGTTTTCTCGAAGAATCTCTAACACATGTCGCCGAATATACCGAAACTCAAGACGATTTAAAAAGCCGAATTATTGGTGCATTGGTTTATCCGGTTTTGTTATTCGTTTTCTTAATTACTGTTGTCAGCGCAATTCTTGTGTTTATCGTTCCCAATTTTCAACCTCTCTTCGAAGACCTTCGTAAACGAGGTGAATTGCCGCAAATAACAGAATGGCTTCTTTTTATTTCGGCTCAGGCAAAAGTTTTTTTGATTGTTGCGATTCCGGTTTTGATTCTCAGTCTTATCTGGTACCGCTTTTGGAGCCGAACAGAAAACGGACTCCGATTCATTGACCGATTCAAACTTCGTATGCCTATTGCCGGACGAGTTTATGAAGGATTCGCAGTCGCCCGATTTTGCCGTGTTCTCGGAACACTTCTGAAAAACGGCGTTCCCATTGTCAAATCACTCGGTATTTCAGGGGACGCAACCGGTAACCGAATCCTCGCCGACGCCATTCAACATGCCTCCGAAAATATCAGCAGCGGCTCACGGCTCGCCGGACCACTTGCCGAATCCGGTTGCTTTCCGCGTTCTATTGTCGAAATGATTTCCGTTGCCGAAGAATCAAATACGCTCGATTCCGTACTCATCGATATCTCCGGTTCACTCGAAAAAAGGAACTGGCGTTCTCTTGATCTTGCTGTCCGATTCATTGAACCACTCATGCTCATGCTGCTCGGTACTATTGTTCTTTTTCTCGTTTTAGCCCTCATGATGCCCATCTTCAATATGTCCAATGTCTAAAAAAACACACAACTCACTCACTAAATAAATACCTCGCGGTTACTTCTGAAAACTTCGGTAAACGGTAATATATCAGCGGAATTTTTGTTTTTTACATTAGCCCCGATAGGAGCGTCAGGATTATAACCCGCTCCACAACGGGGCGGGCTATAATCTTAACGCTCTTTCAGGGCTGCCTATTGTTTGTTGGTAACCACAAAAATGCCACTGATATATTACCGTTTTTAGAATTTCTCTTGTATCAATTTGTAAGACCGACCGATGACAGCGTCTCTTTGACTGTTACAATGAGCATCCGATTATGCAACTTATGTCTTTTATCCGCAAATATCGGATATTCCGTAAAACAAGGGTATTACCAAATCAAAAATTTTTTGAATATTCCCGAAAGAGTAAAAGCCGAAAACTGTTGGAGAAGGAGTTTTCCTTATCAGCAGAAAACTTCTTAACTCATTGATGAAAACAAATATTGATTATTTTTTTGACAGGACTGATAAGTTTAACAAAATTTTATTCTGTTAATCTTTCCTATCTAAAAAAAGTTTTTAGAAGTTGTTTTTGTAGATAAACGTAATCGGACAATGATAGAGTAATATAAATCAAAGAAGGCATTCGATATGTCGATCTTAACACAAAATATTGATGTGAAAATTGGTTGTTCTGAAAAGAAGTTGTCAGTTGCATTCTTTTTTAGGGGATTGTTTCAACTTTTTTTTATCACTCTTGTTGTCGGCTGTGTTTCCCAGACGGCGTTTTTTGACCCCAAACCGGCAGGAACTCCTTCCTTTCGTGATATTCCCAAAGAAACAGCAAAATCATCATTACCTCACTATTTTTTGGAATCACCAGACCTAATCACTGTCGAAGCGATTCATCTGGTTCCGAAATCGCCTTACATGTTGCGTGTTTTTGACGTGGTTGCTCTTGATGTGATCGGGACGCCGGTGGAGGAACCAATTATCGGTAATTTCTCCATAGAACCCGGCGGAACAATTCAACTTGGCGGAGCTTACGGGGCAGTACGAGTCGAAGGACTCTCGTTGGCAGAAACAGAACAAGCCATTTTACGACATCTAATTTGGAGTCCGGAAAATACACAAGGCCGACTCGGTCCCAATACTGTTGTTTCGGCAAAATTGGTTAAAATGTCGGATATTCAACAAATTGCCAACACCCATTTAATTGGACCGGATGGTTATATCACACTTGGTTCTTATGGTCGGGTTTATATCA
Organism: Planctomycetaceae bacterium; assembly: GCA_031283515.1. Classification (GTDB taxonomy): domain Bacteria; phylum Planctomycetota; class Planctomycetia; order Pirellulales; family Thermoguttaceae; genus WRKP01. The sequence goes on along the minus strand of JAITBS010000058.1, from coordinate 14,300 downwards.
ACGGTTTGACGGTTGACGAATGTCGGGAGGCAATTGAATTGCATCTGTCAAAGGCTCTTGAACATCCGCAAGTTGCGGTCGATGTTTATTCCTACAACAGCAAAGAATATTATGTCATCTTTCAATCAGAGACGATGGGAGAACAAATTTTTGCTTTTCCTTATACCGGTAATGAAACAGTCCTGAAAGCAATTGCCAACACAAACGGTTTAGCACCTAATTCGTCCAAACGAATTTGGGTTGCCCGACCGGTCGGTAATAGTCATAAACCGGTGATTTTACCGGTTGATTGGGTCGCTGTCACCGCTTACGCAAAATCAGAAACAAATTACCAATTATTATCGGGAGATCGTGTTTTTGTTGTTGAGAGTCGTTGGGTGGCTGCGGATGGAGTGTTAGCCCGTATTATTGCTCCGTTCGAACGGATTATGGGCTTCTCGTTGCTCGGCGCCACCACCGCAACCCGATTCTACGGCAGAGTCCTGATCGGCGGCGGTGAACGTACCGGATACGGCGGCGGATATAACTATTGATAATTGATAAAAAATTCGTAATATTTCATGGGAAAAACAAAAATGCCTCTGATAGATTACCGAAATTTTTAGAGATTCCCAAGAGACAGTTACTTCAGTGGTGTCAATTGTGAGGTCTTGCCGCAAATCGAAGATATGGTATTATTACCGAAAGATGTAGATCATTGCTTTGTATCTGTTCAACTAGTTTGATCAATTTTGATCAATGTCACCCCATTTTTTGTCGAGAACGAAAAACTATGCCGGACATTGGTTGTCCTTTGGGATACATTGCAATGGAAGGATGTTGTTTATAAAACATTTTGACCAATTCAATCACTAAATTCCAAAAGGTGATTTATTGTGAAGAATGCTATAAAACGATTACTGATTAAGGGAGGTGTTGCGTGTTGAAAACGATATTAAAATTAACATTTATTTTGTTGTGTATTACTTGGTTTGTGTTTTATTCCGGCGATGTTTACGGTCAATCATCACCGGCGTTAAGTCCTTGGTTATCGCTGTTCAATGACAATCGCAGCGGAATTTTGGACAATTACAACGAATTTGTAAAACCGAAACAGGAGATGCTTCGGTCTTTGCAGGATCAAGGAAGCCAACTCCGCCAGCAAGAGATGCGGCAACAAACCATGCAGGGAGCAATGAACCAACTTCTAAACGATGGTACTACAGACCGGATTTTAGCCGAACCGCGTCAAACGAAGAGTATTGGCGGGATGAACGGTGCTGGGTTCCGGCAATATTTGCACTATTATCAGGGTGGTGTTCAACATGGCGGTGTTCCGAATTTTAGTCAACCCGGACAACGACGACGGTGAATGTTGATGTTTTTGTTGTTGGAGCCGGTCCATCGGGACTTGCAGCAGGAATTGCGTCTGCAAGAAATAGACGCGGAACTGTTTGCGTGTTGGAACGGAATACCGAATCAGGATGTAAATTTCTGCTTTCCGGTTCGGGACAATGCAATGTAACGCACAGCGGACAAATTGCCGATTTCCTGAATCATTACGGTAACACGAAAAAAGCCCGATTTGTCAAACCGGCTCTTTTATCGTTCGATAACATTGCTCTGACACATTTTTTTGAACAGCGCGGTGTTCCGTTTCTGAAACGTGAAGACGGTAAAATTTTCCCGAAATCGCTGAAATCTAAAGATTTATTGAATATTCTTGTTGCCGAACTTAAAGAGCAAGGCGGGATACTTCAAACGGAAACTGTTGTTAAAAATGTTGCGAAAATAAATACCGGTTTTCTTCTTACAACGAACCGCGGCGAATTTTGTGCCGAAAAATTGATTCTTGCAACAGGCGGTCAATCTTATCCGTCAACAGGTTCACAGGGTGATGGTTTCCGGTTTGCGAAACAACTGGGGCATCAACTTGTTGAACCGAAACCGGCATTGACACCGGTAATTGTACGAAATTATCCTTTTGCGGATTTATCGGGTATTTCGTTTTGGTCGGCAAAGATTGAAATTCACCGTAATCGCAAACGTTTGAAGGTTGGGCAGGGCGATGTGCTTTTAACACATCGGGGGTTATCGGGTCCTGCAATTCTTAATCTGAGCCGTGATATGAAACCGAATGACAAAATTCTTGTTGCGCTGATTGAACCGGAAAAATGGGTTTCCGAAATATTCACAGGTAAAAGAACATTGAAAAACGCTTTACAACAGTTTGGTATTGCGGAACGTTTTTTGGTACGGATTCTTGAATTGTTCGATATTGTGCCGGATCAACCGGTTGCGGAAACGAATCGGGAAACACGAAAACGGCTTGAATTGGTATTAACGGGTTATCCGTTTATTATTGAGTCGTTAGGTGGTTGGAACGAAGCGATGGTAACAAGTGGCGGTGTTGTATTGGAGGAGGTGAACCGGCAGACAATGGAATCTCGAATTGTATCCGGTTTATATTTTTGTGGAGAATTACTCGACATTGACGGCAACACCGGCGGTTACAATATTCAATTTGCGATCTCTTCCGGTTTCACAGCAGGAAATTCGGTACATTATTAAGAGATGTAAGACAAATACCTACAAATGATAGAACCGCATTTTTTTTAGCAAGTCGGCTATCGCCGTATTGTTTAAAACGTTTCGGCGAAACATTGCCTACCTTTTTCGCTTTTTCGGTGTTTCAAATAAAAATTCCACTGATAGATTACAAAAAAACGAGTTTTTAGAAGTTCCCCACTGATAGATTACATAAATTTGAAAATAGCGAGTCCGTACTTAAAATCACAATTCTGTTGAAATTTTCTCCATTTGAACACACCAGTCCGTAAATACTAAGGAAATATTCCCGCTTTTACCAAAGAAATAAGAAAAAAATAAATTTTAGGTATTTGGTTTGCCGATTTATGCGCAAGGTGTGATTATTTCGAGAGCAAGCGTTTGTTTTCTTCAAATGAGGAATATTATAATGAAAATCATCCGGTTGACATTGACGATTACCTTTACCATGTGTGTGTTGCTGGTTCTGGCAGAGGTACGCGGACAAGAAATTCAAAATAACAATAAAAACAACGCAAAAATCGAAATCGAACAACAATCGCTCTCTTGCGGTACTGATTCAAGATTTTTGTATAAAACTCATTTGGGAGTCGGACACCATGCCGATTACAATGGAAAACCTTGTGTCGGTAATCATGATCCCAATGAAACAGATTCTCATTGCCATAACCGTATTGCTTGCCATGATGGTCCCTGTGTTGACGGACTTTGCAAAGACGGAACCTGCCGTAAATGCAATGGTTCTTGCCCTAAAATTTGTCCGGTTCACGGCAAAGATTGTCAGAACGATTGTCTGAAAAACCAATTTAGTTATGGTACAATGCAGGTTTGTCCGGGAAAAACAAATGGCGTTTGTCCGGTTCACGGATATGCTCCTTGTCCTCATCCAGGCTTGGAAATTGGGCAGTTTTTACGGCAAACTCTTCAACCGGCAGATCGTCCCTATTGGGGAATGCAACCGCTTTATATTCCGCGTGAACATTATGACCCCAATTTCCAACCGCGTTTTCCAAGAATTCGAGCGTTGTTTTTGGCTCCACCGGTAAATGGACAGGTTTATATGTCCACAACACCGCCAGTGCCAATGCCAACCTACACCACACGCGGTCCCCGAGATTTTTTCAATCCCAATCCGCCATCGATTGGTTATTGATGGAATTGTCTGTTTGTAATTTGCGAACTATTCACGGTCTATTGTACGAATCCTTCACCGACAATTGATTGATCCTTTCTTTCGCCTTAAAAGGACAGAATAGAGTGGATAGTTGAAAGTGCCGCATGTGGAATTTTTACCGAAACGTTTTGAATCCGCTTGCGCAACTATTCACAATTTACGCAGCTCGTTGAGTTTCTTCGATAGCAAGACGAATACGAGTGAACGGTTCCGCAAAATCAATAGTTCGTGAAAGACGTTTGATGTCCTCAATAACCAGATGATGTTCGGCTTCGTTGACCGCCGGAATCGCAAGAAACCGGTTGCCGATTTTGACTTCTTTCCAATGATCAAGATTCAAACCCGGAACTTCAGGAATGCGAAGTTGTTCCTCCTTGTTGTGGGAACTTAGTTGAAGGTGTGTATTTTCGATGCCAAACGATTTCAAAGACTCATTCAATTCTTCGGAAATTTCAAGAGTTGTTTGAGAAGCAGGAAATTCAGGAAAAAGAGGAAGAAAATCAGTGGTCGATTTTTCGACACGGTTTTCCTCCTGAACCGGTGGTTCTGGTAAAACCTGTTTTTTTCCTGTTTCAAAAACATAGAACACCGGCATTTCAATATGTTCCTGAACCGCCAGAACCGCTGCGGTATTAGTTAAAACATATAAAACAGGAGTTTTAGAACGAATAAGAAGTGTTCGTGCAATTTGTTCACCGCAAAGAAATGGCGTCAACGTATTACCATAAAGGATTTCTTGAGTTCGATTGGGTTTGAGCGGAGTTGTGCAATGAAATTCAAGTGGTCGTCCTGCTTGATTCAAAATGAGATAACCGCCAATCAAACCCAATCGCGGTTGATCGATTACCGTCAAAAAACCCAGTTTTTCCAACATCGGGGAGGTGTTTGGCATAGTAACAGAGCGTATAAATGAACGCGTAATTTTCTTATCGGAAAACGACTCGCTCCAAAATCAATAAATCATCTAAAGAAGAATTAATTTTTTCCCATATTGATTAAAAACCACAAATTCTTTAACTTTTTTTTGAGGGGTCTCGACTTTTTTTCAAAAAATGATTTACTTATATACCATGAAGGAACGAATTAGTTAAATCATGATAACATGAGCTAACTCGATAACACAAACAGACCCGATAACAACGGTATTGTAAATATAAAACAGAATATTTTACCGATTGGTGTTATGGAACAGAAAAAGTTATCTTGTTTTAATGAATATCCTGCTTAATAAGAACAAGAAATGTTTTGTGACAACTGAGGCTGATTTATCATGTTACTAGGGAATGGTATTTTTAAAAAGCTGTTTTCGATTTTTTTTCAACCATTTTCATCTTTTATCAATAATAGGTTATCAATGTCAACCACTTCACACGAACCGCATTTTTTTTCACAAATTGATGTTGTTCATTCTCTTCCCCAATCAAAACCGGAACCTCAATCGGAAATTTGTACATTGTTGCGAGAATTGCTTGCTGCGCAAGGTCGGCAAAATGAACTTCTGGAAGAACTTATCTTACAGACAAGTCAATCGCATCGTCGTAAAACGATTGAACTTGCTCTTTGGAAACGGGCTAATCCAGAATTAGCGGATTTTTGCCGAAGAGCCGCTGTAAAACTGGAACGGGTTCAAACCGATTTACTTTCCACAATTACGGAAGAAGTCGAATACAATGCGGAAACTTTTCTCGATAGTGAATTTTCCTTGACTGAATTTGTTGATCGGTTCGGAATGAAATTTATGCATCTGAACACGCTTCTCCAAGTCCTTTCGCAACTCGGAAACGCTCCTGATATTCAGATTCAGCAAACGTCAGAACCGCGTAAAGATGTTTAAATCAATGATAATTTTCGTTCAAATAATTGTTCCTTTACTTTTTTACAATTTACATTTTACCTTTGAAAATCACCATGCGGCAAACATCAAAACATATTTTGTTAGTTTTCCGCAAGTCAACCGGTATGGAATCCCGAAAATTTTATTGGTTCCGTCTTGTCAATAGCAGAAAAGTAAGATAGAATAATTTGCCTTGTGAAATAATTTCCATGCGACATTGAGGAATTTGTTACATGCCTAAAATTCTTTGTATTATTTCTTTAGTTATTTCAAGTATTATCCTTTTGGTTTTTCTTGCTAACATGTTAGCAGGCGTGCCATTTGGTCCTGCTGGGGGAATGTTAATGAATATTGGTATGATTGCCGGTTCCCTTATTGTTGGAACATTTAGTGTTCTGACGTTTCTGGAATGCCGTTAAAGAGTTCCGATACCGGTAATTAATACCGGACAAGAAACGGAAGTAACGGCAGTCATTCGCCGAAACTTCCGGTGTGGTTCGTCAGTGATTATGTTACGGGAACATTGGAACGTAACGGCGGTTCTGAATCCGGTGTGTCGAGAATGGGACGCCGTTGTAATTTGGGTTCTGTTTCGGGTTGCTGTTGTTCTTCTTCGTTCTGGAGTTTCAATGGAATATCATCATTCAGGAGCGGGTTGGATTGATCTTGTAACGTATTTTTTTCTTCTTCCTCTTCTTTTGAGCGAAATTCAGCATCCTGAATCTGGTTCGAATCTTTTTTCATATCAGCCAAGGACTTGTGGATTCCTTCGGGATCCATTGCTTTAGTAACATTGCAAATATCACTGGTACAAGCGCAAGGATTTCGGTTGCAAAATTTACAGGTATAAGCATAAGGAACTTGACCTGCAAAACCGGAGCGATTACATTCGCACGGATCTTTGTGGCACAACGGGCATGACCAACGAAAAGAAAACGGACGCGAATAACCTGCAAAAAGCGAAGGATTCCAATGCGGTCTGTAATAAGGAGCCGGATTATAATACACGGGAAATTTTCTTGCTCCATTATTGTACACGTCAAGAATCGGACGCGGAATAACCGATAAAAATCGCGGTTCTTTATAAGGGTTAAACTCTCCCCGCGGTCCAAAACCATCACCGGCATGTTCACAAGGATCGCTTCGGTGTTCACGGCAGGCGTCGCAAGTTCCACACGGTTCGTCGCCGGCGGTCAAATCACAGGAGTTGGGCATATTCTGGCTGCGCGGTTGTACACAGTGCCGGCACAACGTCTTTTCACACGGAAAACCTGCCTCACACATTTTACAATGACCACAAGGAGTTTTCGGATTTTCTTCGCAAAGGGGACATGTTTTCGGTTCAAAACCTTCGATTTCCTGATCACATTGGTCTTCAAGTATCCGGTGTTTCCGTTCGGCTTCGGAAATCTCGGCATATCGATCTCGGTGAACTGCACCGGAAGTTTTACCGTGAATAAATTTCGGATTTACTCCAACCGTTTTCGGATTCGGATACGAAAATGAACTCTTCGAAAATGAACTTTGGGGAGATGAATTTTTTGGAGATGAACTTTTCGAAATTTCGTGTCCCGAAACACTTTGTACGAACAAAAAGATCAAAACCGATAATCCTAAAATAATTTTCAAATTGTTGAAACGAAAAAACATGGATATTCTCCTCTTTTCGTTAAATGATTTTTTTCCAAATATTTTCAAAATAATATTTTATCACACCTTACAACAATAAGATTTGTTTTTGTGTGCGAATTTATTTTCACGATATTTGTTGGTTATTTTCCGGTTAGGATATAATAGGTTGTTTTTTCGTCCTGTGTTATTTAATTCCGTGATTTTTTATGGACAAATTTTTTCTTCTTACCGACAACCGCTAAAATCGTTATGACAAATATATCAGGAAAAATAAGGATGAAGAACAAATTTCGGATAAGTCAAAATATGTGATTTTTAGAAGTTTTCAACGAATGCTCAGATATTGACTACAAAAATCCGGTTTAAGTGATTCTGATGTCGAAGGAACGCAATTCTGGAACCGTCGGGAGAAAAAACAACTGCGTATGGCAATGGAGTATCGGTTTCATTGTTTTTGGGTGTTAGCCGGATTGTTTCGGTTTCTGAACTGATACAGACAGAATGATCCATAACATGGGCAATATTTTTGCCGTTCGGGTTCCAGGTGAACGTCGAAGTAATATCGTAATTCCCATGAGTCCATTGATGCGGACAACCGCCATTCGGAGACGTTGTCCAGATTTGGACAACTCCCGCATCGTCCCGCATTAGAAACGCAATTTTCGAACCGTCCGGTGAACTGCGAGACCAATGCCGCACACCTTGAACTCCGGGAAAACGTTGATTCGTTGTGTAAGTCAAACGCCGTTGAACAATTCCGTGTGGCGGAGCAGGTCGTTGTGTCAAGGTTCCTTCCAACGGCGTATTGCCGGAAACGGCGAAACATTCCATTTGATCGGGAAGATCAACAATGAACACTTCCGTAACAATTTGATTATCGTTTCCGATAACATCGCCAAGAAAAGCAATTGCTTTTTTTTGCCGTGAACCATCCGGCTTAATGTAACCGTCAACACCAACCCAAGAATCTTCAAATGCTTTCTGAATTTCATCGCTATCCGGTTGCGGGTGATTTACGGTTTGGGAAATAAGAACGGAAAAATAAGAACCGTCATGATTTCGCGGATGATTTCGGTTGACGCGGACTGGGCAAAGCGGAACTGCAATACCAATATTCCGTTGATCAAAATCATGCGGAGGAGCATTTTGATTGTTGTCCAACGAATGAAGCAGATGATCATTATACGTAAAACTGATCCATTGACCGTCACCGCTGAAAACATGAACATGGGAACCTCCTCGCAAGGCTCCGGGTAAAAACGGCGGAGCAACATTACAAGCATCCAATATTTCCGTCAAACCGTTGGAATGAAGAATCATTCCATAACGATGTTGAAACGAATAATTCCAATGAGCATCGGGATATTCGGGACCATGAATGAAAACAAGACGGTTTTCAACCGGTGAACATGTTACAACTCCACAACAGGCTCCGTTTTTTGCTCCATAAAGTGTTTCAACTTCTCCCGATTCAACATGAAGTTTTTCGATTCGGGTTCCGTCAAACACAGAAGCATCCTTACCGCTTCGAACATCATAAAACAAAAATTGACCGTCCGGCGACCAACAATTGATGTTTGTTAATTGATTGGCGTTGTTTTGTGTTATTTTGTGTTGCATTTTTTGTTCTTGTGATATTTGTAATATTTTATGGGAATTTCTAAAAATAAATTTCTACAGGAGGTTTTTAGAAGTTCCCTTATGTTTTTTGGGCGTTTTTGATGAGATTCAAATTTTAAGTCATATCAATTTCGGTGTGTTCGAGAATGATATTTTGTTCGGCGAGTGTTGTGTGTAGTTCGCCAAGAGTATCGCGAAGCCGGCGAGCTGCTGCAAATGATGTAACCTCAAATCGAACCGCCATTTTATTTAATTTTGAAGTTATCTGAAGAGTTACTGTTCCAAGTTGATCGAGATGTAATTTGATTCGGATTGTTCCCTGTTGATTTGCCGCCGACCGGCACGCCGCCGCAACCCTCTGAATAAATCGTAACGGATCAAAAGATTCCGACTCATTCGGTTTTGCGAAGGATTTTTCAACAGATTGATTTCCCGAAAACCATTGTTCCAACGGTATTTTTGTACGATTTTCATCAAGTTCTGATTCTTGTCTGGATTTCAATTCCGATTGCAATTCCGATTTTAATTCTGATTCCGATTTCGATTCGGATTTCAATTCTGATTCTGATTCTGATTCTGATTTTGGTTCCTGACTGTTTTCTTCATTGATTTTTTGTACGGAATAATTATTTGATTCCGGTTCCGTATCATGGGGTGTGTAAGTTGACTGATTTTTGTACACAACCGGCGGTGTCATTTCCACAAAACCCGATACGAATAATGAAGGTATTCTTTTTTTTTCTTTTTCCTTTTTCTTTTCTATAACGTTTTTTTCTTCGGTTTCATCTTTACGGATTCCGAATCGTCCTGAAGCGGTAAAGATTGTCATGACGGAAACCGCATCCAATGTTACAACCGGCGCAGAGGAAGTTGTCAATGCGGTAAACGGTTGTGTTGTTGTCGGCGTCTGTGTAACAGAAACAGGTTGGGAACCGGTTACAAGAAACGAAGGCGGAATAATCCCCGGTGTTATTGGAACAGAAACAGATTTTTGTAAAGTAGTAGTGTTCTGTTGGTTTGACAATTCCGGCAATACAGAAAGTGTTGCAGAAACCGAATCCGTTGGAACCATTGAAACTCCTGTTGACACCGGAACCGAAGAAACTGTTTTCTCCAAAGATATTGTAGCACTATTGATTGTCGGGTTGTTTGTAAAATCACGGCGTTCTTTTTTTTCTTTGTATTCGGTTTGCAGATGGTCATGTTGTTCGGCTTTTCGGTTATAATCATCGGCAATTTGTTCATGCCGTATTTCCAATTGATTTAAGGTACGTTTATCCTCTTTAGTGAAATCACGGCGTTCGGATTGTGTTAATAATTCGTGTTGGTCTTTGTTCTGCTGTTCTTTTTGTTCCGTGCCGGAGTCTTGAATTTCAACACTTATATCAACAATTGACGTATTACTATGGAACATCCGGTTTGTCAGGGAATTTTGTATCGCAGCAACAAACACCGATTTTAACATTTCAGGATTCGGTGTTTCCGTACTTTGCCCTTGTTTGGTTTGGGGAATGTTCTGATAAATTGTTGCAGCATCAATCGGCATTATAATTTTGGGGATTCGGAGTTTGAAATTTGCGGGGTAATAATGAATAGCGGTACAAACGGAATATTTATGCGGAATATTTATTTATGACAAATCGGATTTATTTATGTTGCAATTTGCTAGCTGCAAGGCGATTTTTTCCGGTGAAACCGGATTGATATGGAGTCCGGTTCCCCATTCAAAACCAGCAGCCCGTGCTAAACTCGGTAAAATCGAAAGATGCCAATGAAAAATGTTTTTTAAGGACGGAATAGAAGAATCAAACGGTTCTGTATTGAGAACAAGATTGTAAGCGAGCGGTTTTTTCATTTCCGGAACCGCTTTTTCCAAACGAATAATTGTACGGCGAACAAGCAATGCAAGTTCGGAAATCTGTACATTATCATCAAAATTGGATTCATGCGATTTCGGATAAATTTCCACTTCACCCGGAAAACGGCTTACAAAAGGGCATAAGGTAACGAAATGGTGAGTTTCTTCGACGATTCGTTTTTGTTCCTGCAGTTCCGATTTCAGCCGGTCACACCACACACAATCCGGCAAATTCCGATTTAGTTTCTTTTTTGTTTTACTAATTGTTTTATTGAACGGATATTCTGATGCTTTCGACCAGATTGATGCAATCATTGGCGGAACAAACGGCATTGCCAATAATTGGCTATGAGAATGGGGAATTGATGCACCGGCTGCGGAACCGACATTTTTGAAAATCTGAACATATTTCCAACATTCCTCTTTGCGTAACAATTGAAGACGATTTTGGTACATCCGAAACATATCAATAATTTCGTTACGGGTCATTTCGGAGATACTCAAGATATGGCGCGGGGTATCGACAATAACTTCGTGATGCCCAAAGCCGGACACTGATTTTCTGAAGAGTTCGTTTTGGGGATGATACGATTTCGGAGAATAATTACTGAACCAAGAATAATTACTAAACCATAACGGAAAATCAGAAACCTCTTGAATAACCGCAGGAAATTTATTAGGAACAACACGTACAGACCAACCGGAACTATTCGGCAAAGAATTAGCGGGACGAAACGCTGTTATTTCATTGGGAGTTAAAACTTCATTACCTTCGCAAAACGGACAGAATTTCCGATACGTTTCCGAATCATCATAAATATTGGAATCGTTGATATCGAACTGATGTGGTCGTGCGGCGCGTTCTTCGGCAACAATCACGATTCGTCCGGTCAACGGGTCTTGGCGGTATTCTGGCACAGAAGGAAAACGTAAAAGAACAAAAAAAATCCCTATTAAAACAGTAATTCAAGGTTGTAATTATAACCGACAGACTTAAAAAGCCAAGTGAGTGTTTTCCCAAAAACGAAAGAATGAACCGGTTTACAAATGAGGGTTTACAAATGAGAATGACGAAACAACCAAAATATAATCATCACACTTGATCATTCGTTTTTCGTTTCTTGACAAGATCAACAGATTTTGATAGGAGCAACGGAATTGACCGGATTTTCAAATAAGAGACACAATAATTTTGTTCTTGAAAAGACGAATTTTAAAGTATAATGAGTATAATAAAACAGACGAAAGATACAATTTTATTCCATTTCAATAAATGTTTTAAAATAATGTGCGGCAATCTGTGTAATCAGCGGACTATTTGAATTAAGCGGCACACTCCATTTCTAAACGTATTTTGTCATAATCCAATCGGTGAACCATGGGGCATAACGGTTGAGGTAATCGAGGATAACTGCCTGAAAATACGGAATGATTTTATGTTTCCCTTTTTTCATTGCCCGAACAATTCGAATTGCTACATATTCTGGAGTAACTGCGTGGTGAACCGGCATATCCGGTGCACTACTGGATTGGTAAAGAACATCAAAAAATTCGGTCTGCGTTGTTCCGGGACAAACCAAAAGAACATCAATTCCGTAACGTGAAAACTCTGCCCGCATTGTTTCGGAAATCCCGCTAACTGCAAACTTAGCTGCTCCATACACCCCGTAATGTGGTACTCCACGCAAACCAACTATCGAACTCAAATTGATAACCATTGGTTGATTACCAAGTTTGAGATGAGGTAAGGCAAGTTGTGTTAGTTCAAACAAAGCAAAGAAATTGACTTCAAAAATGCGTCGAAGTGTTTCTTGGGTTGTGGACTCTACGAGTGCCGTTGCTCCCACTCCGGCATTGTTAATCAGAATATCAAGACCTCCCAATTCTCCCACCGCTGTTTGAATTGCAGCCTGACGAACCGTCGAATCGGTAATATCACCAATAACTGTTGCAACTTTCCGGCTATCACCAAATGTTTTACGTATTTGTTCCGCAATTTCCTGAAGCCGGTTTTCGCGCCGAGCAAGAAGAACCAAATCAGCTCCTTCTTTCGCCAACTCAAAAGCCAATACCGCTCCAATTCCAGAAGAAGCCCCTGTTAACAAAATCCGACTGTTTTTTAATGTTCGTTTCATCTCCGTTTTTAACTCCAAAAATTAACGATGTAACCTGTTTCAAAAATAATACAAAAAAATAATAAGGTCATTATTTCAGATTAAGTATAACATTTGATTATAATTGATGTTATTTTTATTCATCAACTATTTATTTTTTAACATTCTATCGGAAATCGAAAACATGATCCATATCGAATTTTCCGTCAAGATAAAAATACCCAAAACATTTGTAATCTATCAGTGGAATATTCGTCAATTTGTTTACCAATGGTCTCCAAAGGTAGGCAACGTTTCGCCGAAAGGTTTTAAACAATACGGCGATTGCCGACTTGCCCCTGTGGACGGACGGAAATGAAAAAACAACTGTGTACAACACCATAACAAAACCAACCGTTGCGACCGTAGGTGAAAACCTTTCGGCGAAAGGTCGCCTACCTGTTAGTTGCCTACCTCTTAAATAAAAATCGCAACCTAAACAAATCGTAACTTAAAAATTCATCACTTAATAAAAAATCAATCAATTACCTGCGAAGAATTAATAAAATAGACACTTACTAAAAAACTACCAATGTGAGACAATGAGAAGTATAGTAGTGTAAAGGAATGATGGAATTATCAATCTTGATATTTACTCTTGTTTTCCAGTTATTTCATCTCCAAATTTAGATTTTCCACTAGGTCCGTAAACCCGATTTGATGCTTCAAATTTCAATGGATTACAATAAAATCCTTGTTCTTCTTCATAAAGATAGATTGTTGTGTTACGTACAACACCGGAGTTTTCTGGATGCATCACCGCAAAAGTATTATTATAAAATTCTCTCATTCGATTGTTATCCTTGAGAAAACAACCGTCAATGATATTATTTTCGTTCGTTCCTTTCCATGTTCCGCCAAAAAAGAGTATTGCGGGACCATCGTTGTTGATAATACGGGAATCTTTCAGAACAATACGATGGCAATCGGCTTCAAAATCAATCCCTTGTCCATCAGGACTTTTTCCTTTAATTGTATTGGAAAATGTACATTTCTGTATTAAAAAATCACTTACTCTGGCACATTGGAACGCGGCAACTCCCCAAAACATCCCAACTTCCTGATATCCGGTTTGGTCAATCAGAAGATGTTCGGCAACTCCACCGCGAACACAATATAACATCACTCCGCCTGTACGATAAGAACGTATGATTTTACAATTGCGAATGGTTATATGACGATATGCATCACAAGTTACAGTTTCGTGCCGATGTTGATCCCAAATCCCCGATTTATCGTGGTCACGCGGAAGTAATTCAATTCCGACATCACAACGATCAAAATCACATTTCGTTATAGTAATGTCAGAAAAGAGCGTACTACCACCAAACGCATCAGAACCAGCGATCATTACTCCTGTTCCGTATAATAGATCCGGTGGTAAATTCTTGTAAAAAGCAACACAGAATCCTGTATCTTTTCCCGTAATATCATGAAAAAAACAATTTTCGATCCACAAAAATCGGTGATTGTACGTATTTT
>JAITBS010000036.1 GCA_031283515.1 Planctomycetaceae bacterium | reverse complement strand
TGGGCAAATAGAAGATGTTTTGCATCTTTTGGGAATTTTTTGGTTTTTACAAGTGTTTGCTGCTTAGATAGTTAAATACGCCCGACAGGACTTGAACCTGTAACCTACGGATTAGAAAGCTGGTTAAATTTAGGTAGATGTTTTTAGTTGAACTTCAAATAAACTAGCGTTTTACAGCGTTTGTATCTATTCGGCAAAACACTGAAAAACTATGAAAAAAATACTACCGCGTTTGGCATAGAATTGGGCAAATGAAATTTTTCACTATTATATTATGAATAATAGGACTTGATAAATTACTTGATTTTGTATCATATTAAACAATGTCATTTTTAGGAAAGTGCATGTATATTCTACACACTTTAAATTTTGTTTTTTGAATCAATATGAAATATCCTGAAATTTCAAGTACGAAACATGATTAACGTATTTAGAAAAAAACGAATTTTCAAGTATAAAAAATTTATTCGGCTGTTAATGGAATATAAAAAGAACAAGGATATAAAATTTATAAATGTGCAGAATTGATTTTGATTTGGTAGATGGTAAAATAATTAGAATATTGATAAAATCATCATAATAAATGTTTGTAGATTTTTGAATTTCATATCGAAAAGACAAAAGCATCTATAAAGTATATTTGTTTTGCTGTATGATAATAATATGATGAGGTTTGTTATGTATGGTATTAAAGAAATTATTATTGAATCTTTTAAATCGCTGGAATCTGTTACGGTCGAATTAGGATTACTTAATATTTTTATCGGTGCTAACGGAAGCGGAAAAAGTAATTTTTTGGAGGGTATTGGAGTTCTCTCCGCAGCGGCAGATGGTCGTGTTAATGATCAGACATTGCTTATGCGCGGAGTACGCCCCGGTACGCCGCAACTCTATAAGTCTTCTTTCAAAAACACGGAGATACCGTCATGCATTGCTTTTACTGCGAAAAACACAAAAACTTTATATCATGTTGAATTGGACAATGCGGATGATCCGCCGAAACCTAATTGGTTATTTTTACAGGAACAATTGCTTCCTATTACAAATAATAAAGAACATCAGATTCAGGAAAAACGAAATCATATTAAAAGAGATCGTGGATTCGCGGCATTGAAAGCCGAGGAGAGTAATAAAAAACCTCCGATGCAACTTATTCATCGTTTACAGGATTATCGTATTTATACGCCGACAACGCCGGTGTTACGAAGTATGTCCTCTGATACGCAACCGCATCGACCGTTAGGATTATCGGGTGGACGATTACCGGAGGCAGTTCATGAATTATTGATTTATCGAGATAATAATTCTTATGCACAACAAATTACCAATGATTTTTTTCCGTTAATTTCATGGGCTGATGAATACAGTACAGTTTCAGTTTCAAAAAAATCTATACCGACATTTGTGTCTGTTTCGCCGCGTATCCTTAAATTTTTAGATCATTTTATGGCAAACGGGCGTAATGTGGTTTCCGGTTATGATGCCAGTGAAGGTGCCATGTATGTTTTATTTCTTGCGGTTTTGGTTGCGCATCCAGACTCGCCGACATTTTGTGCAGTTGAAAATGCAGACTATGGTTTAAATCCAAGACTGGTAAAAACGCTTTTTCAACAACTTTCTCAATGGATTATTGATTCGCCAGTACAAAAACAATTGTTGATAACAACTCATAATCCTATGGTTTTGGATGGGTTGCCGATTCAGGATGACAGGATTCGGTTGTTTGCTGTAAATCGTACAAATAAGGGAAAAACAGTTATTAAGCGGATTTCGCTGACAAAACAAATTATAGATATGAACAAAAAGGGACATACTCTTTCTGAACTTTGGGTCATGGGATTATTAGGAGGCGTGCCGGATGTCTGAAACATTAGAAATCGGAATTATTGCAGAAGGTCCAACAGATATATTAGTGATCAAAGAAATTGTCGAAAATCTTATTTCGGATCAGTATGAATTTATTTGTACGTCGATTCAGCCCAAATGCAGTGCGGCTTTTGAACAATTAAATACAGAGTTAGGAACAGGGTGGTCTGGCGTTTGCCGTTGTTTATTAGAAATGAAAAAGCAATCTAATGGCAAGTTTGATCAACATATTGGAATTCAACGATTGAATATGCTGATTATTCATCTTGACGTTGATGTAACAAGACAATCTTATGCGGATGGTCATTTACAAAACATTGACAATAATTTGCCATGTCCTTCTATTTCGTGTCCGTTGCCGCCGAAACGAAAAAAATTATGCCCATCTAATTGTGATATTCCACGTCAACGGGCAGATACGATTCGACAGGTTGTTTTAAATTGGTTAAATAATTGTACGCCACAACATCTTGTTTTTTGTACGCCGTCTGATGCAATGGATGCATGGGTTTTTGCCGCTTTTTTTCCTGATGATATATGTGTCCAACAAAACAAATTAGAGTGTGTTGAAAAACCGGAACGTTTATTAACATCCAAATCAAAACAAAATCGAATCAAAAAAACGGTAGCTGATTATCGGAAAAAAGTTGTTGGTAGTTTTGGTGATCTTTGGTCAAATGCCCGTAAAAATTGCTCTGAAGCAGAACGATTTTCACAGGAATTTATGCAAGTATTGAATATTGTTAAAAAGTAGTCGTTGCTCTATCTTTCGCAATTCAGATAACAATATCTATTCTCATTAGTGTCCGTTAAGACATTAAAAATTTATTGTATAGCTTTATTTTTTTTATTTGTTAAGTAAAACTTTAGACTGCATTGACTTCAATTTGATTCTTACTTGGGGAGTAATTTAAAACAAAAGTTATGTCGTTAATTATCAATTTTAAACAAGAACTCAATTTGTTCCATTCTCTATAAAAAATTCTACTATAGGTTTTATGCCTCTATTGTAGGTTATACGTTTCGTTTTATTATCATCAGAATAATTTTGAAAGTGCAAATAAAAAACGTCCGTTTGCTAGGCGGACGTTTTTCTTTTTTTTGTGAGTCGTGTTGATGTTTGTTCATGTTATTGCCAGTCTGGTAGATTATTTATTGCGTTTGTGTGTTCTTCTTGTTCGATGTGATTGTAGATGTTTAGCGTTAAGTCTAGGGTTGAGTGTCTTGCTAGAGATTGAGCGATTCTTGGCGGGACTTTTGCTTTGCCTAGATTCGTTATAAATGTATGTCTCAAACAATGGAAGTCAGCGAATTTTCCTTTTCGATTTTTGTAGGTAAGAAAATCTGAATTTGTTCGTTTGGTCTCTTCCTCCGGCGTTTTTGATTCGGCGATCCAAAAAGTTCTTGCTGATGTTAGGTCGAACTGGATCATCTTTGACGTTTTTCTTTCGACTCCTCCTGCTCGTTCTGAAACCGGAAAT
>JAITBS010000661.1 GCA_031283515.1 Planctomycetaceae bacterium | reverse complement strand
ATTCGTTTCTTTTCCGACGTCGATAAATTTCCAGTCGGAGTTAGCGGATCGTTTTTACGTCCTCTTGATGGTTTGGCGTGTTTCAAATAATAATCTTGATGCCAGTCGAGCAAATATTGATACGCGCCGAGTAAAAAACTTCCGCTGCCGCAAGCAGGGTCAACGATTTTTAACTCGCTAACTTCTTTCGGCGTTTTCCCCTCAACCAACTCTCCGACCGTTTTCTGAACAATATATCTCACAATATATTGCGGCGTATAAAAAACTCCGCCAGACTTGCGAACCTCCGGCTTTGTTTCAACTTTAACTCGACCGCCGGAAGTCAGACAAATTACTTTGCCAAGAAATTGTTCGTAAACGCTGCCAAGTATTTCAACCGGTATCACAGAGAAATTATACGGACTCGGATAATACAAATCACGGATAATTGTTTTGATAACATGATTGTCGATAGAAATCGTCACGCTAATTTTATCTTTGTCGAAATCGAAAAGACCGGAGTTGTATTTTTCGTCGGCGCGGAGAAATCGTTTGAAAAGATTTTGATAGAAGTCGCCTTGTTCGGTCGCAAGTTTCAGAGAGTTTTGCGGTTCGATTCCGCGATCTTCGGCAATACGGATAAAAATAATTCGGTCAAGAGTTTGCTGGACGATAAAATTCAATTCCGACTCGGTCAATAATTTATTGTTGCGAAAAACCGACGGCGCAAGAATTGTTCGCCACTCGTCCATCAGTTGTAAAAAATCTTGATCAACCGTAGAGACTCCTTTTTTGTGCGTGTCTGTTTTGATAAATTTTTCAAGACCGCCTTGGAGAACATTTTCTTTTCCGAAAGTATTCCAGATGAAATCAAAACCGTTGCGCGAATTATTTTTGTCTTGAGCGTAATCGCGATAAGTCAAATAGGCGAGACGACCTGTTGCGACTTTATCGGTCGGACTTGGTTTTCGCGTGCAGTCGTAAACTGCTAGTTCCTTGAAGTTTGTAACGATACTTACGGCGAGTTTTGAATTCCAACCGTAACGACGCAATTGGTCGGCAGGTTCGGGAGATTCTTTGATATGGACGTTAGGTTTTTTTGCTTCGACGAAAAACAATCTATTCCCGCCGCCCAAACGAAAGGCGTAATCAGGTGCTTTTGTTGTTCCTCCGACACGAATTTTATCTTCGTGAATAACTTCGCGATTTGATTCGGAGTAACCTTGTTTATTATTGATATCCCATCCGAGTGCTTCGAAAAATGGGTCAACGAAATCACGCCGCGTTTGAGTTTCGTTGTAATCGGATTTTTCGTAACTATCAATTTGAGACGAAAATTTCTCAACCAATTCAACAATATTCCGAAAAGCAATTTCCCTTGAAGTCATCTGATTTCAAATTATTTGATTTGATAAAAATTAAAAATTACCGTCTATTTCAGCGAGATATTTTTTTATTAGTCCCGCATGGGACGGCATTATTAACACAACGATAATTCATGGTGTTGTCCCTGCTGCTATTGTTTTTGTGTTTCATTATTTTGGTTATCGATTAATTGTTTTATTCCTTGAATGGCGAGTTTGTAATCGAATTGGGCAACGTGGAGTTGAATTTCTTCCAGTAGTTTAGCAAACTCCGGCGTTAGCGATGTTATTGAAATTTCTTTTAATATTTGTGTGGTTTGACCGGTATCATATTCTTCCAAAGCCAAAAGTGCTTTATTCAGAGCGGCGTATAATTCCTCGACACTTAATTCAGTGGGCACGGCGGAGGAGTCGGATGATTCCGGTTTGACGAACATCTGCAACACAAAATCGACATCTTTCAAAACGGCTTGAAATATTTTGAGGTATTGTTCTATTTTTTGGCGAATCAATTCATAATCTTCACGTTTTCCGGCGGTTTCTAACTCGGCGGCGAGCGAGGAAAGTCGTTCGGCGCCGATGATTTTTGAAATGCTTTTAATAGAATGGACTTCAATAGTCAGCTCTTTCCAACGTTCTTTCTGAACAAACATACGAGCGGAATTAAGATTTTCAGGAGCGCGCAAACGGAACGATTCGAGAACATGAATGTAATTAGTAATATTACCGCTGACAAACCGTAGTCCGCTCAAAACATTTAAAAACGGCAAGGTTAGTTTTGATAATGCTTCCATATTGGCAGTAGATAATTCATTGGCAGTAGATAATTCACTTGGAGCAGAAGATAATTCGCTTGGAGCGGTTTGTTGTTCCGGTACGGTTTCGGGAATCAGTTGTTTTTCAGCCGGAATCCACTGTTTCAGGATTGTGTTTAGTTGAGACGGATAAATCGGTTTGGCAATGTAATCGTTGAAACCGTGATTGAGATATTCTTCTCTCATTCCTCTGATAGCGTTTGCGGTGGCGACAATAATAGGAATTTTTTTGAAATAAGATTCATCGACTTGAATAAAATTGTCCTCGTTTTTACCGGCGTTTTTGTGCGGGCAATGTAATTTTTTTCCTGAAAGTTCGCGAATCAGTTTCATTGTGTTTAAGCCGTCGAGATCGGGCATCATTTGATCCATAAAGACAAGATCGACATATTCATTTTCAAGAATATGTACTGCTTCGCGTCCGCTGCTCACCGACAAAACATCGCATTGATAAGGTTCGAGCAAACCCGCAAAAACAACAAGATTAGTGGAATTATCATCAACAACCAAAATTCGCGAATCTGGAGCGATGAATTGTTTTATCATGCCGTCTCCTCGTTCTTTTTGTACAGAAATATCCATATCCGTCAACAATCTGGCAATCGGCAAAATGTAAATGGGACGATATAAAATCGGAATGGGCAACGCGAAGTTAAATGTTTCGTTTCGGTCGGCAATGACGGTAATTTTGTTTTTATGATGCAGAATATTGGAACCGGATAACTTGAACACGCGCGAGTCAAGAAAATAACGCGTATTCGGGTCAGCGTTCAAGAGAAATTCAAACTCGGAAAAACTGGTAACCAGAATATAATCGATCTTAAACGATTGCAAAATTCTATCCCATATTTTTAATTCTTCGCGATTGGGATCACAAACAACGACACGAAGGGAAGGGTCGATTTTTATATTGACGAATTGTTCAAAGTGGTCGGGAATTTTCTGGGCGATCATAATGGTGAATGTCGAACCTTCGCCGTAGGTTGATTCAACGCTGACGGAGCCGTTCATGGATTCGACGAGTTGTCGTGTCAGAGCGAGTCCGATACCGGTGCCTTCGATTTCGCGATTTTTGTAAATGTCGAATTGTCGGAATGTTTCAAACAATCGATTTTTATCTTCTTCCCGAATTCCAGAGCCGGTATCTTGAACGGAGATATAAAACAGTAATTGTTCGTTGGAGCGGATTCCCCACATACGAAGTTTAACGAATCCGCGTTTGGTATATTTTGTTGCGTTGGAGAGCAAGTTTGCCAAAATTTGCCGGATACGGACATTGTCGCCGATAAGGTGTTGTGGCAACTGCGGATCGACATCGATAAAAAAGTGGATGGGATTTGTTCCGATGCGGATACAAATCATTGCGATTGTATCTTCGATCAGCGATACCAATTCATACGTTACCGGAATGATTTCATATTTTCCCGATTCGATTTTGGAGAAATCCAGAATATCGTTAATAAGTGAGAGCAGAGTGTGTGCGGCGGTTCGGATGGCGACAACATTTTCCTGTAATTTGAGCGAACCGTAACCGTCGTAAATATTACAGTCTTTACAGAGATGGGTATTATTTTTCGATGGTTTGGGAGACAGATTTTGACGTTGAATGAAGGTGGTGAATCCGAGTATGGCGTTCATGGGAGTGCGGAGTTCGTGGCTGACATTGGCGAGAAATTCGCTTTTAACGCGGGCAGCGTATTCTGCCGCTTGTGTTTGGCGAATGATTTCCTTGATACGCTCGTTAGATAGATAAGATAAAACGCAAAGCAAAATCCATCCAATTTGAAAAATAACAAAGTTATAAACGTAGAGCGTAACATGCTGTACTCCGATTATAGTGAAGAACAAGTTAAACAGAAAACAAATATTCGACACGAAAGCAGCCATGAACAACAGATATAAATCGCGTGAAAAAGAAGCAATGATGAGAATGATAAGGAATGAAATTCCTAACGAACCAACAATACGAAAGTGGACGGAATACCATTCAAAAAGAAGTATGGGAATTAGGAGAATAATTGCAGTTTTGGTGCGTAATGAGAAAAAATTATTTTTATAGAAAGCAATATAACTTCCGATTATTCCCAAGGCGATAAAAACCAAATGCCACGTAAAGAAGCTGTGAGTTACGACTCCGAGCAGCAACAATATCGTCATAAAACTGATGAAAAACGTGATGATCATAATGATCGATGTTGTCCGCCATGCTGTTTCGTTCATAATTAAAACCTCATGGGAACTTCTAAAAACATTGTTTCTCAAATATTGCGTCCTTAAAAATGAATGCTTGAGAATATTTTTTGGGGTAAAAACTAGGTTTTTAGAAGTTCCCTTTTGAAAATATTTTATTGTTTATTGTTATGGTTTGTGCATATTATCCGTTGTCATTCTTTGATGGAGTCCGATTTAAACTTATCAAACGGCTCATATTGTAAACTAAATTCCTCATGCCTATTTGAAATTGAAATTTGGCTCGAACAATTCCATACGAGATTCCGGCTTCTCACCGTGTTTCATTTTTTCATACTTGTTTTCGTGAAAATGTTGTTTCGGAGTATCAACGAAGGTACTGTCAACAATAATACCGGATTTCATCGTCACTCCGCGTTTAAGAAGTTCTTCATTGAATTGATTAAAAAGTTTCTCGCTTAAACCTAATCGGGTCAACTGCTCGTCAAAAAGCCAAATCGTTTTAGAATCGGGAATGGCATCAGAAATACTAATGCCCAAAAAATCGCGAAAGGAAAGACGGTCACGGATTTGTAATTCCAGTTGGTCGTCGGAAAGGTTGTAGATATTCTTAAGAATGAGTATCTTAAACATCAAAAGAAGATCAAACGGAGGATGCCCTGTTTTGGAACCACTGCTGCTAGAACGCAACTGGTTGAGCAATCCAAGAAAAATAGTCCAATCAATCAACTCATTAAGACGACGAAGAAAATCGTTAATACCATATATTTTATCGAGTTGCTTTTCGATATCAAAAAAGGAAACTTGAGACATGAGATTTTATTCTATAGACGGTAGAGGGAATTAAATATTGACGGAAACAAAAAAATTGACACCAACGCCAAACGTAAATATTAAGACGCCGAAAAAAACAATACACAAGACACTTTATCATAACATCATAACAAAAAATCAAAATTCAACAACCTGTTCCGAAAAATTTGAATTTTTAGAGATGCCCCAAAGGTAAGTGTCTATTTTGTTTTTTTGAGAATACGAACGATACGAAAATACAAAACAAAACGTAATATATCAGTGGAATTTTTGTAGTTACCAACAATAGGTAGCCCTGAAAGGGCGATGGAATAGTTGAGAGTTGATAGTGGAGAGTGGATAGTTCGCAAGCGGATTACGACCCAAACGTTTTGAATCCGCGTGCGAACTCTCCACTATCAACTCTCAACTATCAACTAATATCCTGCCCT
>JAITBS010000644.1 GCA_031283515.1 Planctomycetaceae bacterium | reverse complement strand
CTGAAATATTACGAAAAAGCAATGTGCATAAAAGTCAAAAAATGCTCTGGACACTATGAGTTTTTTTTTGTAAGATTCCCCAAAACCGTGTTGAAATAACCTTCATACGGTAACACGGTTAAAGCAACTGTCCATGTCACAATCGTTTATAAACGTGAAATATATCCATCACACTTGGTAATTCGGTTTTCATTTTTTGACAGGATAGACCGGTTTTGACGGGATAAAAAGAATTTACAGGATTGTTAAATAAAAGATATAAAAAGTCTGCTCTTATAAAAACAAATTTCAAAGTGCAATAAGTATAGTGTTTTCCTACACTTTGAAAGGATTGTATATTTTGAGTCGGAATTACGAAAATCAAATTACAAACTCATTTTGATAATGAAGGATTTATATTGTGTGTTGTGGTTGGGTTTTGATTATGTTGTCTTTGCGGGACGGAAGAAAATATTAATTGATTGTGCGTGAAAAATAATCAACATAGAAAATAGGTTGTTACTGAAAAATGATTTGGGCACAATAACCATGCGAACTGTTTATAAAAAAATCGGATATTTACTTATTTTTTTGTCCTTGATATTGTTGTTTTTTAATGGTTGTGTTCGGCGGCGTATGACGGTTCGTTCCAATCCGCCCGGTGCTACTGTTTATCTTGATAGTAAGGAAATTGGTCGAACTCCTTTTTCGACAAATTTTGATTTTTATGGCAAACGGGAATTTCGGATTGTGAAACAGGGTTATGAAACCAAAACAGTCCTTTTGCCGGTTCCTGCTCCGTGGTATGAATTACCTGGTATTGATTTCATTTCTGAAGTGCTTTTACCGGGGAAATTAACCGATCATAAATATTACGAATTTGATATGAGACCGGAACAAATCACTCCAACACACGAATTGGTAGGGCGTGCGGAAGATCTCCGCCGTACTGCTCATGCGGAGGGAACTCTTCAAATCAACAATGGTAGTATTCTGCCCATGCCTGTAACTCCCACAACTTCCCCTGTTAATTCCGCATTTTGATACGCAGTGCGTTTTGTAGAATTTCACTCTTGGCAAGATCAATGAAAATCAATATAATTCTCGCTTGTTTAGTTATTTGGAATCGAAAGGTTCTGATGTTGTCTGTTTCACACCGGTAATTAATGATTTGAGGAGTTTTTCTTTGACAGAATTACAAACAGAATTGACATTTACCCATTTTCTACGGGCAGGCATTCTTTTAGCAACACTGATTGTTGTTCCGGCAACAGCGGTTTGTTGGAATATGATTCCCAAAGATTTTTGGGAAAATGATCAATATGATCAAACAACATGGATTTCTTCCGCATCGGAACAACCGGAAAGTTCTCATGCCGGTAAAGAACCGGTCAAGGAAGTACCAACAATATCTTCGCCGTTTTTCTTGTCAAGACCACAGGAAGAAGTTCACCGTCAAAATATCGTAATCAAAACAATGGGCGGAACAAACGACAAAACATCAGAACAACCAATTCCAAGTTCCTTCCCAAAGGAATCATCAATTGCCTTAGCCGTTGAACCCGAACCTTCCGAACTGATATCAGAAGAAAACGATTTTACAAATCACACAACAATCGAAACATCACCGCAACGGAATTTCCCAATACTCGAAACTCAACTCAAACAACTCGGTGCAAAATATTACCGATTGGAAAAATGGGGAAGTCGCGGTGAATTATTCCGATTTTCCTGTTATGTTTCTCCTTCGGAACCTTACCAATATCAAAAATATTTTCAGGCAATTGATTCGGATGAACTTCGGGTTATGGAATCCGTCATTGAGGAAATCAAACGTTGGAAAAAATTGTGAGAAGTTTCCGCTTGTTTAAAAACGAGGTAATTTATCAGTGGAATTTTTTCAAACAAAATAAACGACACGAAACGGGAATGCTCCCGTTAACTCTTACGAACTAAATGTGGTTTGTATTGTTTTCAGATGATTTCTGATCGGTAATTGTTGAGGACAGATTTTTTCACACTTGCCGCATTTAACACAACTAATTGCCTTTTGCTTTTTAGGCATCATGTCATACAAGATTTTATTTATCGCGGCGTCTTTTTTCATTTGCGTCATTACATGATGATTATTGTACAACTCAAAATTCAACGGAATATCAACGCCGTCAGGACACGGCATACAATATCTACATTTTGTACATTTAATCGGTAAAGATTGATCATAAACACGTTGAAGCAACATTAAAAAACTATGTTCTTCTTGTGTGAGTTGCCCATAATCTTTTCTTGATGCAATTTTCAAATTTTGCTCTACCTGATTGTACGCAGACATCCCGCTCAAGATCACAGAAATTTGCGGTTGATCCCAAATCCATCTTAACGCTAAATCAACAGGTTTGTAATCTCGCCCTTCATGTTGATTCCATTCAAACAACTCCGCCATTTTGCCCAACGGATTAGCAAGACAACCGCCTAAAAGAGGTTCCATCACAACAATTGAAAGTCCGTGTTTAGACGCATAATTGATCCCAAATCGACCCGCTTGAACAGACTCGCCAACATAATTGTATTGTAACTGACAGAAATCCCAATCGTCATACGAATCGACTACGTCAACAAAAAAATCGTATGAATCATGGAATGAAAATCCAAAATAACTAATGTCTCCGGCTTTTTTCTTTTTTGCTCCCCATTCAATCAGATTACTTTTTTGTATTGCGCTCCAGTAGGCACGTTGAATATTGTGCAAAAGATAAACGTCAATATGGTCGGTTTTGAGATCGCGGCGTTGTTCGTCGAATATTCTGTCGGCGTCGTTTTTATTCTTTACGTCCCAGAGCGGCAGTTTAGTTGCAAGCATTACTTTTTTGCGGTAGCCGTCTTGTAATATATCGCCGACTATCGCCTCCGAACGGCATTCATGATAAACTTTTGCCGTGTCGATATAATTTATGCCGGCGTCGATACCGTGTCGAATCATTCGTTTAGCTTCTTTTTCGATTACGGTTCCATCTGTTTTACCGCTGGTTGTCGGTAATCTCATGCAACCGAATCCAAGCACGGAAACTTTACGTTTATCTTTGCCGAATGTTCTATAATTCATTTTTTTAGGGTTAGGGTTAAGGGTGAATTTAAAGTTAAGGTAAAGGTTAGGGTTAAGGTCGAAGTAAGTATTCAGCGGAATTTTTTAAATTCGGAATTATGCTTTGTAATGTTTCTTAAAAAATAAATCGCTACAAAAAAATTCCAATGAATC
>JAITBS010000622.1 GCA_031283515.1 Planctomycetaceae bacterium | reverse complement strand
TTTGGTTTATCTTCATCATCGAGAGTGGTGGTGTCGCCGGTATCGTCGGCGTCTTCGGAAACTTCGCCGGACTCCCAACGTAACATTTTTGCCGCCAATGCATCCGGTAAATTCGATTTTGTAATCGCATCTTCTTTTGTTACAACTTTATCTTTCCAAAGATTAAAAAGGTGTTCGTCCAACAACTGCATACCGAGTTTGTGACCGGTTTGAATTGACGATGTAATACGGAACGTTTTGTTTTCCCGAATCAGGTTGGCAATCGCACTTGTTACAACTAACATCTCATAAGCCGCAACTCGACCGCCTTGAATACGCGGCAATAATTGTTGCGCTAAAATACCGATAATAGAGGTTGAAAGTTGTGTACGGATTTGATCTTGCTGGTTCGTCGGAAACACGTCAATAATACGGTTAATAGTTCCTGCTGCACTGGAGGTGTGCAGTGTTCCGAAAACGATATGCCCTGTTTCCGCCGCAGTGATTGCCGCTTCAATCGTTTCGAGGTCACGCAACTCGCCGACAAGAATCACATCCGGGTCTTGACGCAACGCCCGACGAATCGCTTCGGCAAACGTCGGAACATCAACACCAACTTCACGCTGATTAACTGTCGATTTTTTGTGATAATGATAAAATTCAATCGGGTCTTCTATCGTAATAATATGATGATCAACATTTTCGTTCAAATAATCAACACAAGCCGCCAATGTTGTTGATTTACCGGAACCGGTTGGACCTGTTACAAGAACAAGACCGCGCGGACGCATAATGAGGTCTTTCATAACCGGCGGCGTGTGCAGGTCATCCATACTGAGTAGTTTGTTCGGAATTTGCCGCAACACCATTCCGGTATTACCGCGCTGCTTGAACACGGAAACCCGAAACCTCGCTTTATCCCCGAATGCAAAACCAAAGTCGGTACTTCCTGACTGCTGAAGTTCCTGCTGGCAACGTTCCGGCGTAATACTTTTCATTAGTGAAACAGTATCGTCCGGTTCAAGAATTTTCGTTTCAAGTTTAATCAGCCGACCGTGTAAACGTAATACCGGCGGTTGTCCTACCGCAATATGAAGGTCACTCGCTCCACGAACAAAAACGGTTTCTAAAAGTTTATCAACTAATATCGTACTCATTGGGTTGGTTTTCTGTTGTTGGTTTAATGTTAATTTAAATTGGTTGTTTTGATTGATGTACTACTACGGATTTAATGATCATCATGAATGCGACACATAATTTAATACAACACCGAAAGATTGTTTTTAATTTATCTTTCCCTAATATAACACGCCTAGTATGTACATCTTCTGATTTTTGCGTCGAACAATATTATTGTTTACAGGCAACATAAAAAACTCAAGAAAAAAACCATAATTTTCGAATTTTTGATCATTTTGTGTCCAAAGTGATCATTCATCCGCTTCACGGGCAACACGCATTACCTCTTCGATGGTTGTTAAACCGCGCAAAACTTTTCGGATTCCGTCGGCGTAAAGCGTACTCATTCCCTCCGCTCTTGCCGCTTTTCGAATCTCGACAGTACTTGCCTGTTTAAATGTCATCTCTCGAATTTTGGGAGTCATCATCATTAGTTCAAAAATTGCCATTCGCCCGCGAAAGCCGGATTTATTACAACTTCCGCAACCTCGCCCTTTCATAAATGTTGCCTTGTTCGCCTGCTCAACGGAGATTCCCGCTTCACGAAGTTCAAGTTCAGAAGGAACGTAAGGCTTCTTGCACTTTGTACAAATTGTTCGGACAAGCCGTTGCGCCATGATGCCGATAACCGAACTGGAAACCAAATAAGGCGGAACTCCCATGTCAACCAGACGTGTAATAGCACCGGGCGCATCGTTCGTGTGGAGTGTACTAAAAACTAAGTGTCCAGTTAATGACGCTTGAATTCCCATCTGTGCAGTTTCAAGGTCTCGCATTTCTCCGACAAGAATAATATTGGGTGCCTGACGCAACATTGCCCGAATCACACGCGCAAAATCAAGACCAATAGAATGTTTAATTTCAACTTGATTGATGCCGGGAAGATAATATTCAACAGGGTCTTCTGCTGTAATAATCTTTCGTGTTGGAGTGTTCAGGTCATTTAAGGCAGCATAAAGAGATGTTGTTTTGCCGGAACCGGTCGGACCGGTAACTAAGATAATTCCATTCGGACGACGAATCAATGATCCGAATTTTTTAAAATCCGATTCTGCAAATCCGAGTTGTTGTAAACTCACACGGATATTATCTTTATCCAAAATTCGCATGACAACGGATTGACCGTGATTTGTCGGAATCACGCTGACACGAAGGTCTAACTCTTTATCTAAAATAGAAAGTTTAATTCGACCATCCTGTGTTCGCCGACGTTCGGCAATATCGAGTCGAGCGAGAATCTTAAACCGAGACAACACCGAACCTTGCAACCGTTTAGGAATCGTATCGCGTTCTACTAAAAGTCCGTCAATTCGATATCGAACACGAACACGATCTTCAAACGGCTCAATATGAATATCCGAAGCACGAAGTTGAACCGCTTCTTCAATAATCAAATTACTCAACCGAACAATTGGAGCGTCACTGTCCGCAACACTGGAAATATCGCTTCCCAAACTGGCAGTTTCAGTAAATTCGATTTTCGTGTCGGTCATTTCCTGAATTAACGAGTCGGCACTTTCACCTATATTTTGTACATAATGTCTATTTATCGCTTCTTGAATTAGTTCTTTCGTTGCTAAGATCGGTTCAACAGGACGATTTAGGATGAACCGAAGTTTATCAAGAGTTTCGATATCATTCGGATCACTCATAATAACGATAAGTGTATTGCCATCAAACTTATACGGCAAAACATTGTTTTCCCGCGCAACCGATTCTGACACCAGTTCCACGATAGCCGGCGGAATTGTTACTCCGTTTAAATCAATGTATTCTCTGCCGTATTCTTCGGCAATTGCTTTGGTTACCTCTTCACTACTGGCATAACCAAGTTTGACTATCGCATCCCGAACCCGAATATCGGTCGATTTCGCCATTTCCTGAGCTTCGGCAATTTGCGATGTGCTGAGAAGCCCCTTTCGTTGAAGGATTCCAAGATAATTGATTTTTTTAGCCATAAATGAGTTAGTGGTTAATCGGTGTTGTGTGGTGTTAATAATTTCCTATTGACACAATAAGAATTATTCCGCATAATCCGCTCTGTTTTTTTAGAAAGTCCGGTAGTTAATCATCTTCATGTAACCTGGAATGCGTCGTGATCGCATCAAAAATGTATTATTAAAAAGCGAGTTTCGCTCTATTCCGGTGAATGTTGCGCGCCGGATGCTTTGTTTTTTTGGGATTTTTGTTTTCTTTACCGGCTTTTGGGTTGTTTCTTTTGGTGCTGACCGGAACCGTTCCTCACAAAATATAATACTCCAAAACCCACTGGAAAAACAATTTAACAATCCTCAACATGAATCTGAAAATCAATTTATCAAACGATCCCGATTTACTGACGATACCATTCCTTCCGGCGTCTCGTCGTCCGTAACCATTGAATCGTCAAAAATACGTCAGGTATCAGGAGAAAATGTTCCACAAAATCAAAATGAAAATAAAAGTATTTGGGACAATCCCAATCCTGTAACCGGAAACGAAATGACTTTATCTGATTGGGGAAGTGGTTTTCCGTCAACAAGTTCAAACAGTTCGCCTTCTGCACCGTCTTTGCAATCACCAACCGCTCCGGTAATGTCTTACAATCAATCGGGAATTTTTAACGGTTTTGGTGTCAGTACGACAACGAATCAACCGTCCGGTTATCCGAATACACCAATGACCCTCTATTCTAACACTGAAACAAACTCAAATGCAAGCCCTTTGCTCAATAATCCCTACGCTTATTTGTATTCTCAGGAAATGATTCCCTCAAACTTTTCTGGTAATAGTGAAAATCCTTATAATGTTAATAGTTTTGGTTATTATACTCCAAACATGGGACAGTTCTACGTTAATTCTTACAATCCTTACACTTATTACAACAATTTGGCAACAGCATCTAATGATTATTATGGTTATTACGGACAAGGAAATTGGGGAATGTACAATCCCAATGAAAGGACTGGACAACAGCAGATAACCGGTAACGAAATACCGGAACAACAAAATTCATTATATCAGGCATTACTTCTTCAGGAAATGATGTTACGTCAGCGCGAACAGGAAAAAGAGGAAAAAAATGAAACGGATACCAATAAAAAGAAAAAATCCGATACCGAAAAAAAAACCGAATCACAATGGACAATGAAACAGTTCGTACCGATTCAGGTTTCATCGCCGCTTGGTGAAACAATATGTTCCGGATTGAAAATACTTAGTCCTTTCAGTACGCCAAGCGGACCACATCGTGGAGTGGGGCAACCGCTTCTCAATCGTAGTTGGCTGGATCATCCGTATTATTTTGGAGGTTTTTGTGGTCATATTTCCGGTTCGCAATTAGTTTCCGGTTTGGTCGATCAGAAAAACGGCGGAACAGGCGGATTGATTTTCGGTTATAATTTGAACGAATATTGGGGATTGGAGAGTCGGCTTCATTTTGCATCTATTGATATTATAGAAACTGACGCCGGACGTGAGGCGTTCAAAAATTGGTACACCGCAACGTCTCCCGATAAACCTGTTCCGGTGTTAACAACACGGAACAACCGGTTATCAACTCTTGATGTTGCTGTTCATTATTATCCGCTTGGTAATGCCAAATGGCGGCCTTTTTTCAAATACGGTCTTGGGTTCAGTCGAGAATCGTTTATTGATACGTATAGCAAAAAACGCAACGAAAACACGGTGACAATGCCGTTTGGTATTGGGTTACGGTATTGGTGGAACGAAAATCTTGCGATTCAGGCGGATTTGCTGGACAATGTCGTTTTTTCGTCTGGAATTACGAAAACGCAAAACAATATTGCGTTTTGTGTTGGTTTAACTTATTCATTCGGAAACAGCAAAAAAAAACGTCCAACCGTTTATTTTCCCTACACTCCAAGTCTTGGTTCCAGATGGTAAATCCCATAACATACATTCATCATACGAAAATTTGGTTTTGCTGAAATGTATTGCCGAGTGTTTCTATACTCATTGCACTTTAAAATATGTCAGTGGAATATTCGTCAATTTGTTTGCTAATGGACTCCAAAGGTAGCCAACGTTTCGCCGAAACGTTTTAAACAATACAATACGGCGTACTCGCCGACTTG
>JAITBS010000590.1 GCA_031283515.1 Planctomycetaceae bacterium | reverse complement strand
GTACAACTCATATTACGAATGGTTGTTATCGGTTACATCCAACGGAATGGAATATAGGAGAGTCTGTTGGTTTGCTTACTGTATTTTCCTTGCAAAAAAAAGTTATACCTCGAATGGTACGCGAAAAAGCACCTTTATTAACAGAGTTTCAAGAGTTTATTCGTACACAGGGAATTGAAACACATTGGAATGATTAAAAAAACGTAACCGTTTCCGCAATATTTACAACAAGTTGGCGACGTTATCTGAGAAATGTTGCCGGCATACCGAATAGATACAAAACTTCGATGAAAAAAACGTACTTCCGTGTGCAACATAATTTATCTTGTAATTTGCATTTGATTTGAAACTCAAACCCAAGATTCATTGCGTCAAAAAAGTTGTATTATCAACAACTAAAAAAGCCACACACGGAAGTACCAACAAACAAGAAAAGAATGAAAAGAAAAGAAACAAAGAGAAAAGACACGAAACGAAAAGACATGAAACGAAAAGACACGGAACGAAAAGACTCGAAACACAATTTTGATTTTAGGTATTTTTGTTTTAAATATTTGTGAAGGGATTTTTTTATATTAAGTGCGTAGTTGAAATTTTGACACGATTTTTTCCAAGTTATTTGCCATACTGTTCATTTCGCTTGCTGCGCTGGCGGATTCTTCTGCGGCTGCCGAATTTTGTTGAGTTACAGAATCGATTTGCCGTAATCCGACGGTAACTTGTTCCACTCCTTGAGCTTGTTCATTGCTTGCAGTGGCGATACTGGCGACCAGATCGGTTGTTTGTCTAATTTGTTCGACGATGGAGTTGAGTGTTTGTGAAGTGCGTTCTGCGACTTCGCCGCCTAAATTTATTTCTTTACCGCTTGTTGAAATTAAATCGGTTGTTTCTTTGGCGGCTTTGGCACTGCGAGCGGCAAGATTGCGAACTTCCTCCGCAACCACAGCAAAACCTTTGCCATGTGCACCTGCTCGTGCTGCTTCAACTGCGGCATTCAATGCTAAGAGATTTGTTTGGAAGGCAATATCATCAATAACTTTGATTACACGTTGAATTTCGTCTGAATTTTTTGTAATTCGTTTCATTGCGACGGTCATTTCCTGCATTGCTTGTTGACCATTTTCTGCGGCATCGGATGCTTTTTGTGCCAGGTCATGGGCTTTACCGGCACTTTGGGCGTTCTTTTTGGTTTGGTTGCTGATTTCACTCATGGAAGCTGTTATTTCTTCCATCGATGCAGCTGATTCTTGCGAACCGTTGGACAATGTTTGTGAAGCACCGGAAATTTCTGTAACTCCTGTTGAAAGTTGTTTAACACTATGGTGTATTTCGAACAAGACGGAATTAACTTCTTCCAGCATTTTAGTGAGATTTCTATTCATGGAATCAAGATTACTCTTTTCTTTAATAGTGATACGCCAATTACCAGAAGCTAAGGCATTTGCCATTTTATCGACAGTTTTGTAATCGTTTAAGACGAGATTGAGTCCTTTCATCAGATCACCGACTTCATCATGCCGGTTCAGTAAATTCGGTTTGATTTCGATACTCAAATCACCGTCGCCCACGAGACGTTTTACCACATTGAGAGCTTTAAGTAATCCAGAGGAAATATTCCGACTCAGGACAATACTAATAATAATTCCAAACAACAACGCCAGTACAGAAACTCCAAGAATTAACCAAATAACTTGAGTAACAATTTGATCGGTTGTTTTTCGGATTTCTTCTGTTTTGTTGGTGAGTTGTTCAACAATTTTTCCGGTGAGTTGTACAAGTTCTTCGCTGAATTGGGCGTTAACGATATCGGATTGTCTTTGTTCTTTATTGCATCGAAGCATTTCATCCATATATCCTTGCCACTCTTTGATATGAGCGGTGGTTTCGTTGATAATATTGAGATGTTCTTTGAGGAAGGGACTTGTTTGGGCTTTTTCCATTTCCTCTAACAATTTTTTAATCACTTCGTCGATATCTGATTGAAATTTCAATTTGCTTGGCATATCCAGAGCATCTAGGGATTGATAATACCATTGCCGAGCGTTTTGCATTTGCGCGAGTGCTGTTTCAAATAATGTTTCTAAATTGACCAAGTCTTTGCTGTAATATTTTTTGTTATTATTTTCGATGATATTTTTTTCCATTGCCTCTGAGATTGTGGTGATACAACCTTGAAGATTATCGACGATAGTTTGTCCGGCTTCGGCGAATTTTCGAAGAGTTTCAATTCGTTTTCGTTCTTCCTGATACCAATTGGTATCACCTTTAATAAATTCTGCGTAACTTTTTTCAATACTTGCGAAATCATTTCGAGTTTCGGGCGGTAACTGATCACGAATTTGATCCATGAGTTCCTGAATGAGTTTATCGTATTTTTGCCGGTTTTGTTCGTATTTTAGGTCATGAGTGAGGGAAGAATTTAAGGCGGTTGTAACTGAGTTGAGAATGTTCAATCTTATCTGCCGAACATTTCCCTGAAGTTGTTCTATTTTGAGAAAGACGGTCATATTGGAATTGATAGTTTTCAAACCGAACCACGAAGTTGCGGTAACAAGTATTAATAAGATCAGTACAATAATAAAACCACCGCTTAGTTTGGTTCCAATTCTGTATTTGTTCAGCATAACAATAAAAACTCCTCATAGTTTAGGGAGAGGACGATTTTCCGAGTGTTTTGTGAGATTTTCTGAATTTCCTTTGGTATTGCTCCTCGTTGGAATTTTTAGAGAAGAGCAAACAAAAGATCAAGAAATTTTCTGTGATTATAAAATAAATTCCTTTATTTTTAGGGTTGATTCTGTTTGGTATGGACACTTTGGTACATTAAAAAAAAATTGTAATATTTCATGGAATATTTCAGCGGAATTTTTGTTTGTATCATTTCAAATGTGGAGAGTTGATAGTGGAGAGTGTCACATGTGGAGTAGTACCATTTCGGTAGTAATTCCGCTTGCGAACCTCATTATTCTCCTTGTTAATGATGTAATGAAGTTGTTGTTTATTATCCTACACACGGTTACAAATGTCTCTTTTTTCTATTCGATCTTTCCCAATAACTTTGTTGTTCACTTGACAAATCCATGTTAATTTTTTATAGCGTCCATTATATTGTGTCTCGCATCCGCAAAAGGTGAATTAAAATAATTATTGAAAGGATGAAAAAACATGACGCCTTGCGGCTATGAGATGACTCAATAACTTTGGTGATCACGTGACAAAATCGGTGGTCATTTTTTACCGTGTAAAGTATAGAAGGATATTATTGGAAAAAAACAAAAAGAACAAAATTGTCGGAAATGGACACCCAATAACAGCAAAAACAAAAAAGAATAATTTCAATAAATTCTCAAAATCGTAAATGCTCGATCTTAACTATTCTCATTGATTTATTCATTTTATAATGTGTTCTACGATTGTGTATTTTGCCCAATATAGATAATATGGTTATTGCAAAAATGTTAAAACTTTTCAAAAATGTAACGGATTTTATTGTTTTGTTGAACAATCTGCTTACATCAAAGATTTCGGCAAAACGATTGTATTGATACGGTTGCCGCATCAAGAAAGGAACAAAAATAACATGAGCAAAATAAAAAAACGAAACCAAAACATGTACATTGAATCTAATATGTTACTGTATTTCAAATGGACTGGGCATTATTTTCTGTGTGATCATGATCTTTGTAAGGTTTGTACTCAATAAGACGCACCTGTTTTCCGGGACCGATTTCGTATTCAACACCACGCCACTCAACCCGATGAAGAAAATAAAGTTGAATCAGTGCAGATGTATAAACAATTTGAGTAACAGGAATCAAGGACAAAACACGAACCGTTGTTCCTATTGTCCACCGTTTCAATGGTTCACCGCGTTGGCGTAATAGTTTTCGGATTGCTTGTTCCATGATGGGTAAGGTTCCGAACACGCCGCCCCAATAAATAGCAAGTGACCCTAAATTCCAATAGATGAGGGACTTTTCCCAAAATAAGAATCCTGTTACCAAAAGACCGATACATGTTAATAATGGTAACGTAATTAATATTCCCTGAAACGCAACCGCATTCCATGCCGGATGATGTAACTTAGCACAAAGGAGTTGGCGTTTTACCCAACGATGAAATGATTGAAGTGTACACGTTTCACGGTTTACCATGAACAATGATGGAACAAAAGCGGTTTTGCTTCCGACACGTTTGATACTTTCTGAAATGGCGGCGTCATCGGTAAATGCTGTTTTCCAAGAGTCCAAAAGATTTCCTTGGGTAAACAAATCGCGCCGAAGTGCCAGCGAACCTCCCCACGCAATCCGATACAAATAAAGTTGGACAACCGCAGCAGCATTCCAAAGATAACGTACTAAAGAACCCGAATTGGGAGTATCGGGAATATACCAACGTTGACCGGTTGCCGCCGCAAAACGTGAATCGGAAAGCGGCTCCACCAATTGACGTAACCAACCCTGATGCGGATTCGTGTCCGCATCCAGAATCACAACAACTTCATACGACAAATCAAGTGACGCAACCGCATGATAAAGCGAATTACATTTTAACGTACATGTTTCAAAATGTTCGTCAACAACAATAAATTCAACATTGTCCGCATGATGAACTTCAACAATTTCTTTCGCAACATTTAATGCCGAATCTTCGGGATGATCAACAATCAATCGAATCGTATAATTTGGGTAATCCTGCGTCAGCAGTCCTTCCAAACAACGTTTCAAAAAAGGATCAACTCCGCGAAGAGTCAACAAAACCATCGTTTTCGGAACAAATTCACCGGAAGGTGTTGACCATTCGTTACGCCGAATCCCCTGCAAAAAAAGGTACAACGCACCATAATGGACAACATCAATAATGATAATTAAAACAAATAAAATAATCGTAATCGTTAGTAACATGTTAATAGTTAATAGTTAATAGTGGATAGTGGATAGTGGATAGTAACGCAAGCGGAATGAACAACAATTTTTGCTAATGATTGTGCCATAATATCTTGTCGCCCTTTCAGGGCTCATTTTTTATTATGATTCGTTACCCACCCCGTTGGGGTGGGTTATAATCCTGACGCCCCTATCGGGGCTAATGTGAAAAACAAAAATGTTACTGATATATTACAAAACAATATATTTGCCCTGAAAGGGCATTAGGATTATAACCCGCCCCAACGGGGTGGGTAAAATCACACCTGAATC
>JAITBS010000616.1 GCA_031283515.1 Planctomycetaceae bacterium | reverse complement strand
TTTTTTTTTTTCAAAACTTTTTTACTTTTTCAATTCCTATGCAAAACTCTGAAAAACAATCAACTCTTTTTTGGGTTTCGATTCCAATGATTTTTTTTATGCTGTTTTTTTCCGGCGGTTTTTGTGCTGACGAAAAAAAGGACACAACTCCGACAATCTCCCCAACTCCTCAATCAGTCCCAACTCCTCCAGCATCAAAACCGTTGCTATCGCCGTTGTCTCCACTGAAAACCGGATTGGAATTTCTTGAAGGTGTTGCACTTACGGAAGAGCAAAAGTTGAACATCTCCAATGTCTATGACGAATCTCAACAGAAAATCACCCAATTTCGGATTCCACCTAAAACGGAAGATAAAGAAATAGTGAGGAATCGCGATGTTCTTCAAAAAATCCGGCAGGTTCAACAAGAAACTTTTGCGGAAATTCAGAAAATTTTGACAGAACAACAGAAAGAGGAAATTATTCAACGTATTCGGATGAATTTTATACAGGTTTCATCTCGTGAGGAACTTTCACCGTTTCAACTTTTTGCCGATCCGATTTTTGTTGCTAATCTTCGGGCTAATCCGGAAAACACGGACGAATGGCGCTCACCGTTTGAGTTGTCCGAAGCAGAAAGCGAACAAATTCCAGCGAATATCATTGACAAACCAGTGCTCAACATTCTGACGCAAAAACAGATAACACCAGCAATAATTTGTAGTGATGCAGTGTTTCTTCGGCGAGTTTATCTTGACGTGATTGGAACCTTACCAACCGTCAAAGAAACAACCGATTTTCTGAACAATAAACAACCCAATAAACGTTCCTCACTTATCGATACCTTGTTGGAACGTCCTGAGTTTGTCGAATATTGGGCGTTAAAATGGGGCGATACCCTGCGGGTAAAAGCGGAATTTCCGATTCGTCTTTGGCCTAATGGTGCAATGGTGTATCATCGTTGGATTCGGGATTCGGTTCGTTCCAATAAACCCATTGATGTCTTTGCCCGTGAACTTCTGCTCGGAACCGGAAGTAATTTCCGAAATCCGCCCGCTAACTTTTATCGTGCCGTTCAAAACCGTGACCCAAACTCAATTGCTGAAGCAGTTGCACTCACATTTCTTGGAGTTCGTTTGGAACATTGGCACAAAGAGAAACAAGATCAAATGTCCGTTTTTTTTTCCCGTGTTGGCTATAAAGACTCTGCCGAATGGAAAGAGGAAATCGTTTATTGGAATGATAAACCGTTGGAATTGCCGGAAGTAATTTTACCGGATGGGCAAAAAGTCCGTGTTGCCGAAGACCAAGACCCACGACAAATCTTTGCGGACTGGCTTGTGACTCCGCAAAATCCTTGGTTTACGAAAAATCTTGTGAATCGGATTTGGTTCTGGGTTTTTGGTCGTGGAATTGTCCATGAGCCGGATGATTTTCGTGAGGACAATTTGCCGTCGAATCCGGAGTTGCTCAATCTTTTGGTTTCAGAACTTGTTCAGTCCCGCTATGATTTCCGGCAATTTTTGCGGTTGATTCTGAACAGCCGAACCTATCAATTATCGTCAATCCCACGCACGACACATCCTGAAGCGGAATTGCTTTGTGCTTTTTATCCGTCGCATCAGGTTGAGGCGGAGGTATTACAAGATATGTTCCGGCAAATTCTTGGTGTTAATATTCAATATGCCAGCGATGTTCCTGAACCGTTTATGTATATTCCTGATTGGCGGCGGACAATAATGATTGCGGACGGCAGTATTACGAGTCCGTTTTTGGAAACATTTGGACGTCCAACACGGGACAGCGGTGTTGAATCCGACCGCAATCCCAACGCAACTGTTGCTCAACGAATGTTCCTAATCAATTCTTCGGAAATGATGCAATGGATCGAAAACAGTTGGCGTTTGCGCAACGCCGCCAATGCCGCTTCAAACGCAGGAAAAAATAGTGAAGAACGGAGAATTTTGATGCTCCATTATCTTTGGCTAACGATTTTGACCCGCTATCCAACATCGCACGAAATCAATATGGCAAAAGCACTGTTTGACCAAAAACTGTTTAGCCAAATCAAAAAAAATGATACTGTTATTTACCAAGATTTAATCTGGACATTGTTCAATACCAAAGAATTTTTATGCAAACACTGATTGGGAGTTGATAGTTGATAGTGGAGAGTGGATAGTTCGCACGCGGAGTAATACCATTTCGGCAGTAATTCCGCTTGCGACACTATCCACTATCCACTCTCAACTATCAACTATCCTTATTCCTTGACGATACAATGATTCATGATAAGGTTATAGTGTCGGAGAGAGACAATTTTTGTCTGATTCTGCCAAAACAAATTCTTTTAAAAGTTGTTGAGTGGTTTGTGAGCGTATTGCAAATCACGAACGCCCAATCACGAACACCCAATCAGAAATTGGTAATTTGAATTTATGACAATAAAAGCGGTTGCATTTGACATGGATGGTCTGATGTTTGATACGGAGGATGTTTATTGGAAGTCGGCTTCGGCACTGTTGAAACGTCGGGGCGAAATTTATACACCGGAGATGTGTGCGGCGATTATGGGACGTCCGCCGCAATATTGTTTTGAATTGTTCAAAAAAACATTTGGTTTTGCCGAAACATGGCAAGAACTACAACAAGAATCCGAAGACTTTTTTTTACAATTCCTTAACGAGGGTTTTTCCACAATGCCGGGTTTATTCGAATTGCTGGAACATCTGGAAAAATACAAGATTCCCAAAGGAATTTGTACAAGTAGTGCGGAACGGATTGTATCTGAAGTGCTTCGGAGAAAAAATCTGGAAAAACGATTTGATTTTGTGTTGACTGCCGAAAATATTACGCAAGGTAAACCTGATCCGGAAATTTATCTTAAAGCGGCGGATTTATTTGGTGTTTTACCTCAGGAGATGTTGGTTCTTGAAGACAGTGTTGCCGGAAGTCAGGCGGCTCAAAATGCGGCTGCGTTTCCTGTGGTGGTGCTTGCAAAACACAATAAAAACGGGAATTTCAGTGCTGCCCGATTGATCACCCATTCACTCAACGACCCAAAAATCCTAAATTTATTGCCCCCAAATTCCAACTCGTAAAAATCATTTATTACAAAAGGGAATCTCTAAAAATTATTTTAAACCACAGAGGACACAGAGAAAATTCTAATTGGAATCAAAACATCATTTAAATTTAGTAATATTTCAGTGGAATCTTCGTCAATTTGTTTACCAATGGACTCCAAAGGTAGCCAACGTTTCGCCGAAACGTTTTCACCCACCGTGGCGACCTTTCAGTTGCCTACCTTGTAATTTCCAACTGTAAACAAATTCAAAAATAGTCCACTGATAGATTATAAATTTGATAATATTTCATCGGCATTTTTATTGATACGTATTGATGAGATGAAAGAAATCGGTAATCAAGAGTCTCTCCAGAATGGAATACAACACCAATTGCCAAC
>JAITBS010000614.1 GCA_031283515.1 Planctomycetaceae bacterium | reverse complement strand
ATTCCCAATCCGGTTCAAACTACACCGACATCTTCGGTTCCATTACAACCCGTTCCCGTTCAACAGGTTCCGATTCCATCGGTTCCGAATCAACAGGTTCCGTTGCAAACTGTTCCCATACAAACGCCAATACCGCCTCCGTCACCTCCTCCGCCGGATAAACCGGTTACTTGGGATGGACCGATTACAGAGGTTGTTTTTATACCCTCCACAGATATTTCTGATTCATGGAGGGGTTTGGGCGTTGTGGAACATCCCGCCGAATCACTTGAATCATTGCCAAAACCGGTTGATCCGTTTTTGGCTTCTGCTGTTTCGGCTACTGCTCCACCTCCGTTTACCACTCCTCTTGCTCATACCGAGCAAGGAACTGGTTTGCCGAATCCGAATAATATTTTACCAAATAACAATAGTCATAATAATTTGCCGAATAATAAAAGAAATGTTGTTACTTCGGGTAATCGGATTAAACGTCTTCCGATTGTTACGGAAGAACCACAGGAAACAACACAGATAGTTGCCAATTCCATAACTCCAGTCAATTCTGAAAAAAATACAACTCTGTTTACCACTTCCATTCCAACTAATTCCTCAAAACGGTTGTATTCACAGACTTCGCCTTTGTCGGAAGAAAAATATCCTCCGTTTAAGTTGAACGATTACCGGCAAACTTCAATTCATAAAGATGTTACCTTTGCTCCGGTGCCGCCATTGGGAAACGAAGAACAACCAATGATTTCTTTTGTTCCGCAAAAAACCGAAAAGGCAGAAAAAAATACCGTCAGTGAAATAATTCCGGTAACAACTACTTTACCGGTTGAACCGGAACAGACAACAGTATTATCGGAAACAGAAAAGCAATTCACCGGCACAAAACCGGTCATTCACGAAACAAAAATAATTGATGCGATTCCGTTTGTTGCGGTTGAAAGTTCTCCGGCTGCGCCGATAACAGAAACTTCGGAACAACAAACCGCTCCGATGATTCGGGAAACGGTGGAACGGTTTATCAAAGCCCAAACGGTGTTAATCGAATCAGGGGAAGCAACAAAAATTCGTAATGCTTTTGTGCAGTTAAGCCGTCTTCATGAACATCAGGAGTTGAATGTTGCGGAAAAAGCGTATATGACACCGTTGCTTGATCGTTTGGCGTTGAATGTGGTTTATTCGCGTAACGCTCATATTCTGGAACCGCCGTATATTATCAAGTTGGGAGATTCGATTGATTCGATTGCTCAGGCATTCAATCTTTCACCGGCGTTGTTAATGAAAATCAATGGTCTTACTGGTGCACGGCCATTGGAACCGGGGACGGAATTGAAGGTTATTGTCGGTCATTTCGACGCCAAAATTTCCGCCGAACACCGCGAATTAACACTCATTTTAGGAGGTCTTTACGCGGGACGTTTTCCTGTGGCCTTGGGAGAACGGATTGAACATTTGCGCGGTGAATTTTATGTCAGTTCAAAAACAGATACTTGGAACGAAAAATCATTGACCTTGAATAATGGAGTTGTGCTTTACGGAACAGACCGTCCGCAACCCGGTGATCCGTTGGCAACAACAGTTCGGTTCACACAAAAAGACGCCAAAGAACTATTCGATATTCTGACGGAACGTTCGGTGATCGTTTTTGAAGATTAAACCGAATTTCTTTAGGGAACTTCTAAAACCCGTAATATATCAGTGGAATTTTTGTTTTTCGATTTTCACTCCAGTGGAACTCCAAAGGTCGCCTACCTTGTAATTTCCAACTGTAAACAAATTCAAAAAAAATCCCACTGATAGATTACTATTAACTATTATTAGAGGTGCCCTAATATTTATTTTGGTACGAGAAAGGTGAAACGGTTGGGAACAATTTCAACATCAAGCGGTAACACACCGCCGGGATCACCGTCGAGTTGGAATGGAACAGGTTGATCCGACGTAATCCGAT
The DNA here is from genome assembly GCA_031283515.1 of Planctomycetaceae bacterium. GTDB lineage: Bacteria > Planctomycetota > Planctomycetia > Pirellulales > Thermoguttaceae > WRKP01. Next base: position 1,860 of record JAITBS010000614.1, on the reverse strand, counting down.
ATCGTGTTGCCTGCCCCAGTCGGGCAGTCGGCAGAAATCGATGAAGGCTAAAACATTGAGCCAACAACGTGTAGCAAAAACCATGAAACACAGAACCACCTCGAAACAAAACATCATCCAATTTCCCATCATCTTCTCGTGCAAACGGAGCAAGTGGTAAACCCCAACCATAACGGTTAATATTGAAAAAAAACGCCCAACGTATCGCATCAATAATTTTATGTTCCGGCTCGATAACTTCAACTGTCATTCGAGGAAATCGATACCACCAAAGTGATCGCCAAATTGGTTGGATATAAGAAAAATAAGAGATGTGCGCACCGCGTTTATGACCTTGCCGATAACGTTCTTCACGATAAGCATGGACACCGTTGACCACATCGGCATCGAAACCACAACTGATCATGACAAGGAACAAACGTTCTGTTCCGCCAATGTTGGCACGCCCCGCATCCATTGTCATTATGTTGCCGGTTTCAATAACTTCTGCAAGCCGTTTAGGATTTTTACTAAGCCGAAAATGTTTGGCTAATAAATTGGCAGTACCGGATGCAAGAAGTGTAACCGGAGTTCCCGGTTCTGTTTGGTTGACCAATGTTGCCGCCGTACCATCACCACCAACTCCAACCACCACTCGTAATTCCCCATCCGCATGAAATATCTTGGCTTTTTCCGTTACCTCTTCAAGGTCTGTTAAAAGCTCCACCGAAAACTTTTTTTCTTTCAGCCGATCACTTAGTTCCTTCGCCCGAAGCATGGGTGAAGAACGTCCTGCCTTAGGATTGACCGAAATAATAACTTTGCGAATCGGTACGATCATAATTTTGTGGTTTGTAATCTATGATTTATCATTTATGCTTTGTAATTTACGGTTTGTAGTTACAACCGCAACCCAAAAATCATAAAATTAAAAGGAAATGACTAAATAAATTAAAAATAATATATTTTTGTTCCCGCTCAAACTATAAAAAAAGGATGCGCAACATCATGCCGCACATCCTTTTTTTAATAGTGCTATTAGGACAAAAGGAACCATTGGAAAGTCCGGACATCCTATCCCTATTGCCAACAGTCCTCATGTCTTCCATGCAAAAACGGTTCGTAGATCGAAACCCAAAGGGAAACCAGTTTGGAGAAAACCCAGTTTTCAGGGTGAAGCAACCCTGTCTCCATGATGGGTAGGTTTGGACCAACGATGCAATTATTTCAACCGCTTAATCAGATTAATCGGAAAAATAATCACACACACTTCCGGTGAACTCTTTCCTTCCTTAGCAAAAGTGCCGAAAATGCACCACAGGGCTTCCTTCCCTGTCTGCGTTATTTATCGAATAATCGTCTTGTTGAAATTGACTCCGAAAATCGACATAATACAAAAAAATCGAATGGCATAAAGTCTCTTAACCTGATTATTACGATTGAACAAAGTTTACTAGTAAGTAAAACAATATTATTCATAATTTTTCTATGTTTTTTTGATTCGTACTTTCCGAAAAGAAAAGATTAAAAATTAGTAATATATCAGTGGAATATTTTTGAATTTGTTTACAGTTGGAAATTACAAGGTAGGCGACCTTTCGCCGAAGGGTTTTGAACAATACAATAAACCCACGGTCGCCACGGTTGTTTTTGTTACGGTGTTGTACACAGTTGTTTTTTCATTTCCGTCCGTCAACAGGGACAAGTCGGCGAGTACGCCGACGCAACGGCGGGTGAAAACTCTTCGGCGAAATGTTGCCTACCTTTGGAGCCCATTGGTAAACAAATTGACGAATAGTCCACTGATATATTACACTTTTTGCTACTGAGGTTGTTTTGTTAGGAAAAAATTAGGTTGAAAATGAGGTTATCGAAAAGTAA